>CAZMEG010000453.1:0-3502 GCA_964565205.1 uncultured Cytophagia bacterium | reverse complement strand
CAATAACTCAGCTTAAACTTGGTATTTGGTTTGTAAGGTCTAACACTTTTTTTCAGCTTACATTATATTCCACAAAAACACACCACCACATCACCTCTCAGAAAAAGAATTATTTGCTCGGAAAGGCCTTACCGTATCAGAAAGACTGGCAAATAATTTGTCGGATTTCTTCGATTGTGAATAGTTTCGGATGCTGTTGAAGTGGACGCGACATGTAATTCATGACATCCTCGAGTAAATCATCGATTAATTTGCGATTCGTGTGGAATTCACTTATGCAATGGTTTAATCCTATCTTTTTAATAAATGAATTAATGATTTTCACAGCCAGACCAGCTTTTTTTTCTATGCTTAAATGCTCTTCTTGCTTGGGATGTAATACATCATAAATTTTAGCGAAACGAGTTATGTCGGCTTGCCACGTATATTTTAAAACAGCTGGAGTGAAAATTGCTACCGTTAGGCTGTGAGGAAGTTTTATTCGAACCCCCAGAGGCTGAGCCAATGCATGGGCAACCGTGGTACCTGCATGAGCAATAGCCATTCCGGCAAGCATGCTACCCAGGGCCATTTGAGAACGCAAATTTACATTGTGCCTGTCCTCAATCACTTGGGGTAGATTTCTAAAAATAATCGACATGGCTGATTCTGCCATAAGATTTGAAAACGCACTGGCAAATTTAACATTAATATACGATTCGAGAGCATGGGCAAATGCATCGAAACCGCAAGATGCCGTTAAGTTAGGCGGGAGTGTACTCATGAGTTGCGGATCAATAATGGCAAATTTGGGGAAAATCGCTGGACTTTTTATGGTCCCTTTCTGAGTTGTTTCATGATTGATTAAAACGGCATAGGGAGTTACTTCAGAACCTGTGCCGGCCGTGGTAGGTACAGCTACAACAGGCAAGACTTCATTTTCCTGAATTGCTAAAGGTGGCCGATTGGACAAATTCACATAATCCCAGATGGGTCGAGGATGAGTTACTGCGATGGAAAGGGCCTTGGCTGCATCCATGGCACTCCCACCTCCAAAAGCCACGATGACATCGGGAGAGGAGCCTTTAATCTGCCGTGCATGATTTTCTATCCAGGTGCAATCTGGTTCACTTTGTAAATCGTCAAAAAGTGTGATGTGTACGCGGTAAGCTTGTAAATGCTTCAATGCTTCCTTTACCAGACCAGACTTTTGAAGTTCAGGAGTGGTGATTAACACTGCTTTTTTACCAAGAGCTGCTGTCACCTTACCCAGGTGTTTAATTTCACCAGAACCGAAATAAATCTCCACGGGTACGTTTATTTTAAAGCTCGTGTTTAAACTTGATGAATTCATCTTTTAGTGACCATGAATTTTCGTTACTTCCAATTTTTCAAAGCAGATAGTGCCCGTCTCAATCGAGACGAATGAGTAGGTAACACAACACGTCCTCGTATTGCTTTGTATAATTTAATTCTAAATCTCGCCACACTTGTGGAATTTCCGAATCCTTAATTTATACTCCTTCAGAAATCGTCGAAAAATTTTAGAGCGAAAGCGTCTCGCCGAGCTTCTTACAACAATTTAGTGCCTGGTAGTCCTCGGCGTGGACGCCTTCAGAATAGTTTTTGAATCTTCGACGTATCCTTAAGGTCCTGTCTGAATGTGCCCGAAGAAGGCTAAAAATATAAGCCCCCATTTACATTTATAGTTTGCCCGGTGATATATTTACTGGCATCGGAAGCTAAAAATACCACGACGCGTGCAACTTCCTCGGGAGTGCCCAGTCGTCCTAATAAAATATTTTCGGACATTTTATTGACCGCCGAAGATTGCAACCCTTCAGAAGCCATCTCTGATTGAATGAGTCCGGGTGAGATCACATTACAACGAATGTTATATTTAGCGGCAAATCTGGCTACTACCTGGGTGAGGGAAATGAGCCCTGCCTTACTGGCAGCATAGTGAGCCGTACGAGGACCACCATACTGGCCACTCACGGATCCAATATTTATGATGGTTCCTCCACCCTGCTTAATTAGATAAGGCAAAGCTTCCTGACAGCAAATGAACGGGCCGCGCAAATTCACCTGCATAATCAAATCCCAATCTTCAGTTGTAATGTGATCAAAATCGGTGGGTTTATTGATCCCGGCATTATTGATCAAAATATCCAGTCCTTGCCAGTGTTGATGGGCTCGGTGTAAAGCCTGCTTTACCGAAGCTCGATCTCTGACATCCAGGGGTAAACAGATAGCTTGCCCCCCTCGCTTTTGAATAGCTTCCACCACCTGTTCAGCCTTTTCTTTTTCTTTCAAGTAGGTCAGGGTAACCTTCGCACCATTGTGTGCCAGGGTCAGAGCAATGGCTTTCCCAATTCCACGACTCCCTCCTGTGACAAAAGCAATTTTATTTTTCAAATTCATGCTGTGCGACGTAAAATACGATAAATAGCCAGTTGGATGCCTCTGGCATCTATGCCATATTTTCTTGCCAGGTCGGCTGGTGCACCTGATTCACCAAATACATCCCGGTGACCGACAAATTCCATGGGTACGGGGTGATGAGAACGGACCAGCGTTTCTGCTACGGCACTGCCAAGGCCTCCAAAAATATTATGATCTTCTGCCGTCACAATCCGGCCGGTTTTTTCTGCACACGCTTCTATCAATTCCTGGTCAATGGGTTTGATGGTAGACATGTTAACTACCTGCACAGAAATGCCTTCCCTGGCAACCATTTCAGCGGCCTGCAAAGCCCGGGCTACTTCCACTCCGCAGGCGATTACCGTCACATCCGTACCCTCTCGTAAAATCCGCCCCCGACCAATTTCGAATTTATAATTTTCATCTAAAATCCTCGGTGCAGGACTCCGGCCGGTACGCATGTACACAGGTCCGTTGTAATTTAATATCGCTTCAGTAGCCTGCTCTACTTCATAAGCATCCGCTGGAGAGAGGACCACCATGCCGGGAATGGCCCGAAAAGCGGCCAGATCTTCCCCTGCCTGAGCCGAAGCTCCATCGGGCCCCACATCCAGACCCGGGTGACTGGCCACCAGTTTCACATTGCGACACGGGTAAGCAATAGAGAGACGGATTTGTTCATAGGCTCGCATGAAAAACACTGCAAATGTAGCCACAAATGGTACAATTTCCACTGTGGAAAATCCTGCCGCTGCAGCAATCATGTTTTGTTCTGCGATACCAAATTCGTAAAAGCGATGAGGAAAAGCCTTGCGGAAATGGTGCGTGCCGGTACCGGCGGCGACATCGCCGTCAAACACCACAAAATTGGGATAGCGATGCCCTAACTTGACCAGCGCCCTGCCAAAGGCTTCGCGCAGGGAATCCTCATTTACACCAACGATTTTAACTTTGTTTTCAGTTAACGCCATGAGAGATATTCCTTTACCTCCCAATCCGATGCACCAAGTTCTCGCATGGCCTGCAAAAATTCTTCTTCCTGCAATTCCACGCTGCCATGCCAGCGGGGGCTATTTTCCATATAAGAGACACCTTTTCC
>CAZMEG010000452.1:2522-3521 GCA_964565205.1 uncultured Cytophagia bacterium | reverse complement strand
AAGCTTCCGGAAAAAGGTTTGTTTTGAATTGTTGATTTTGCCATTGATAGGTAGCTTCTTTGTAGTCACTAGTTCCTAAAAATGTAAGGCCAAGCATAAACCCCACCTCATTAATCAATTTTAACTATTTTATTATATAACAATTATCTGGATTGCCAGCGTTTCTTCAACTCTTCCAGTTTTTGTTTCATGTCAGACTCGGCTTTGGATGCGATTTTATTTTTATTGCGCGCCAAAGCTTGTGCCTTTTCATCGGCTTTCAAGGGACTCAATGATACCTGGGCCCATCCTAAAGTGCAAGTGGGTTGTCCATCCTCCACTAAGACCATTCTTGATTTAGGGGCCAAGGGAGAGGTTCGAGGATGCCAGAGGGTGTCTCTTAACTCCTTTCTGATGTCATCAGGTAAAAGCAAATCAATTGTCTTGCTCAACAGGCCCCCGCCAAAACCCAGACGAAAATTAGCTTCCAGTCCTGAAAAGAAGTCTCTCAAAACATGCAAAGAAAGTGCTCTGCTGTCCATCAGGTTGTTAAGATATTTCCTCTCCGCCGCTAACAAATCCCGATTCATGATACCGCAGGCTTCCAAGATGCCCTCAGGACTCTGAAGCCAAGACGGGATAGAATTGGAAAATAACCCCAGGATCTTTTCGTCAATTTTTAACATGCATTTGAGAACCGTACCCTCGGGTATGGTTTCACAAAAAATCCGAATCTCACGTGTCGATCGATTAGGTCTCGAAGGTCCAGTGCTAAACTTGACGGTATTTCTTTTATCCTCATGATGACTCAAAACGCGGGTTTCAGTAAGAACTAGGGAATTCCGTTCCAGAGGTTCACTATCGCTGATTTTGACCACCCGAAAGATATCCGTATTGGGGCCGTTTTTAACTTTTTTATCATTTAAAGTAAATGTACGGAGTAGTTTTTCGTTTAGTTCTTCACTGAATGTTCTTTTGAAATTTTGATTTAAAAGTGGTAAAATTACCTATTGAAACATA
>CAZMEG010000452.1:567-2512 GCA_964565205.1 uncultured Cytophagia bacterium | reverse complement strand
TTTTATATTTTAAAAGTTTTTTCTTTATGAATGATATCACATTTTTATCGAACCACTTAGAATCATTCTCACGTCGTTCTTTTAATATGCAGTACAGGATGGCTGTACGTATAGATCCTTTAATGGAAGTTCCTGGCACCACAGGGCACTGGAAGGCATCGCGGTAGAAAGGTCGGAAATCGCGGCCATCGAATCCATTGGACAGTACATCGTACAAACTACATTCTTCCAGTAGTTCTGGAGAAAGCATTTTATGCTCGGCTAAAAAATTATTTAAACTAAAACGAGAACCTTCTTTTGTGAAAGTATTGAGATAGTTCTCCAGTAAACCTTTTTCTTTAATTTTGCGGCTCAAAGCTGTTTCATTCATTACATAAATCTTATCCTCATACTGAACCCATTCAAATGGGTTAATTTTTAATTCTTTTGAGCCTATATGAAGGGGTGTTAATAATTTTATATAGAGCGGATTTGTCTCTGTCATAGTCTTACTCCCAAAATAAAGGAATATTTAAAGCTAGACCATATCGATAAACACGATGTGGTGCTTTTTGCCAGACCTGCGGTGTTACCTCTACCACTTTTCCATGCAAAGGTTGTTTATAAACACTGCCCTCTTGTAGCATCCATACGGTTTGTCTTTTTGCCTGTTTTCTTGATGTTATAGAAAATACCCAGCCTTTGCGTTCTTCTAAGCTATAGGCAATAAATTTATCTGCAAGAGAAGTATTTTTTTCAAACTCAGGAAGCAATAAAGAGAATGTAGTGAAACCAGTAGCATCCTGAAAGTTTTCAAATAGATTTTCAAAATAGATTGGCATGGATTCAAATTCTGCCGAGAAGCGGCCATAGCCATAAGTACGTTCACCACCTAAACCCTGTTCACCAAGTATTTGAAACATGGTGAAAAGTTCAGATTCCATTGGGTCCTCAACTTCAAGTAAGCAAAACAGGCCTGCATTTTCTTGATAACGTACCAGCCCACAATTGTAAATTTCACTGGCAGAAGTCATTCGATCCAATGCAACCCTCGGAACAATAAAATAAGCAAAACCTTGATGATAGGTTTCCCGAAGTTCAAATAGTTTATGCATATCACTCTCGCTGAGAGTTTGATTATGCTGCCATTTCTTGAAAAGTTCGAGTGGTAAAAATGATAGCTTCTTCAGTTCTTTATCATATTGAGTCCTCAGTGCCGTTTGCTCTCTTAATACAGGTGGCATTGATAGTGGTTTTGGTAAGAAATAAACATCACCTGTAAATGGAAAAGCCGAAGAAATTCGGAATGGCGGAGTGCCCTGTGTAAATTCATGCATCCAACGTGTAATTTTCTCGCTATCATACCATAATGAAGCCGAATTGATCAATGCACTGAAGAGCGTATCTGAATGCATCCAGTGCCGACTCTCCTCCATTCCGATACCAGATTCACCAAAATGGACAGGGCCTCTAAAATGTAGTTTCACCAGTAGTCGTTTCATTGGGCTGCTCCATTACTTATAATTTTCTGGAGTACTTCATCCACGGCTTTTATCCGACCTTCAGGAGATTCCAGGTCGCCTTTGGCCACTGAGCGATGCTGTTCCTGTTCCCGAGTGGTTCTGGCGGCATAGTAATCGATCATCCGACCTTCAAAAGCCTGGATATTAAACTTAACCTTACCGTATCCCCGCGATCCATGACCTCCCAGGAAGTCATCTTCGAGTAAGTTAAGGGCATGGATGATGTTCAAAACGTCCTCTTTTGCTGTATCTCGATCTTCAACGGTATAAATAATTTCAAATAGGAATTCCGAGCCAGCTGGTACTCGTTCAATTTGCCTGGGCATGGCTGCAGATGTTACTCGATCTAGGGTATTCTCAAATTTCCATTCGGTATATTTTAAGCCGGTTTCAATCCGTTCTAATTTTTTGATGGATTCTTCGGTCAGTGTCATATCTCGAAC
>CAZMEG010000452.1:0-557 GCA_964565205.1 uncultured Cytophagia bacterium | reverse complement strand
GGGTGATTTTCACCACCATTATTTCCTGTAGAACCAAAGATCCGACAGACTTTGCATTCAAGCGCTTGCTTTCGATCGTCGCACTCATGCCGATAAAGATTTTGACCACTATGGCGATTAGAAGGCAATTCAAAACGGCGTTCGAGTAAGCTCCGCATTTTGCCTTTACAGGAACTGCCCGGAACATAAGGGCGCTGTGTAATTGGGTCTCGGATTACCGGAGCATCCAAACCACCGATTTCCATACTTTCTTTGGAATGGCCTACATGCATACCTGTAATGCAATGCATAAGGCCAGAAATTACTACTTTGCCTAAAATGGGCTTTGGTTCTTTACTCATGGTATTTCCTCCAGATATTTCATTATAAATATTCCTTGAATTTTTTGAGTGCAAAAATCATAGCAGTGTATTTTTGTTATTTGCTGGATCAAGATGTAAAAAATACCTTCGCTTCCCTCGCTTATTTCTAAACTTTTTACTCGCCACCGCCAGCATATTTGTGATAAGCCACGATAGTTTCAACAAACTGAACAAATCGAAGAAAATCTTCATAAT
>CAZMEG010000451.1:0-3530 GCA_964565205.1 uncultured Cytophagia bacterium | reverse complement strand
GGTTTTATCAGTGGTAAACACGCTTTGGAAATAGAAAAGGAATATTCCGATGAACAAGTCTGCCAGTTAGCCTTACAGACTTTACAAAGAATGTTTAAAAAATCTGTGCCAGAACCAGAAAATTTTGTATTAACTCGCTGGTTATCGGATCCTTACGCCCTGGGTAGCTATTCTTATGCTGCCATTGGTAGCACAGGGAAAGATCGGAAAATTTTAGCAGAGCCCATCTCCAAACGGATATTTTTTACAGGAGAGGCCACGCACCCAGGTCACTATGGAACAGTCCACGGTGCACTCCTGGCAGCTCAGCGAGAAGCTTTTCGCATCCACAAATTATTTTGTTGTAAAAAAATTGAGTGGAAAAACTTACCCTGGAAAAGATCACCTGAATTTTCTTGAATAAAAATTGAATGAATATTATATTGTTTAATGCTTAAAGAAATCTTTCATTGCCTTTATCACGCTCCTCACACTCTTTCTTTGGTAAAAAATCTTCCAAGGGCACAACTCTATGAAAAATTAATGGAAAAGGGGGAAGCCATAGGCATGGCCGAGTGGCGTGCTTCGCTGGTAAATGACTTGCAGGGGCTTGTCCTGGAAATTGGCTGCGGAACGGGTCTTATGTTCCAATATTATCCTGAAAATGTTAAGGTGGTAGCTCTGGAATACGATCCTGAATTTTTAGAATTGGCCATTCCAAAGGCTCAAAAAACTTACGGCCGGATCCGTTTAATACGCGCAGATGGAGAAAAACTCCCTTTACAATCCCACATTTTTGATGCAGTGGTTATCGTTCTGGTTTTATGCAGTGTTTCTTCAACAGAAACAGTACTAGGGGAGGTACGCCGAGTTTTAAAACCTGGCGGTGAATTGCGCCTCATTGAGCATGTTCGCAGTCCTAAACCGGTGAGTGGCTTCTTTATGGATTTATTTAACGGTCTCTGGTTGAAAATAAATCGGCACGGCTGTCATATGAATCGGCGTACCGAAGAATTACTCCAGCAAAATGGCTTTAAGCTTCAAATAGTCCGCCCATTTAAAATTCTTACCCCGGGCATTCCCTCCTTTCCACTGCGCTGGATGATCGCTAAGCCTTAAACAACAAAATTTAAACATTTCCCTTGCATTTTTTAATAAGAAATCCTATTATGAGCTTAAATTTTACATTCCTGATACATTCATAAAATTCAAAACAAGGAGGAAGGAAATTGAAGACACAGTTATTAATTTCGGTCTGTTTGGTATTTTTAACCATCACTATGGCAATGGCACAGGATAAAATTATAACGGTGCCCAGGCCCATAGCTGGAGCTCCTTTTAAAGTAGAAGACCCGAATGATTTGTTTGGTAAAGCGTATCGCTGGTTCATGGAGGGGGAAACAGAATGGGCTGCCGACAGTCTACGTAAGCTCATTAATAATTCTCCCTTTAAACTCAACGAAAAAAATTATTACATCGTCGTAGCCAATTTTACCGACAATTTCAGCCCTATTGGCCTGTTGCATGAAGGATCTTCATTTTTAGATACCCGTCTTTATGGTCTGACTTCGGATACACTCTATTATGTATTTATTTCAAAACGAGAACGGGCGGAGTCCTTTCTTTCCGTGGTTCTAACTTCCAAACCTTCTCCGTTTGAGGCTAATCTGTTTGATTTTCTATCTTTGTTTTTGCAACTGCCACCGTTACCCATCGCACTGGCTGGACCGATGGAAGTATGGATCGATGTACGCCGGTTTGAAATTCCCTCCAAGTTTCAAAAAAATTCGGACATTTCTGTAATTGTTAAAAAAGACCTATCCGCTGAAAAGCCCCTGGCCACAGCTATATTTGATAACACCGCCCTGGAACACTGGAGTTTTGGCATTGCCACAGCTATAACCACTATCGATGATGTGGAATTTTTAATTGGGGAAAATGGCGTAATCATTGTACGCCCTAAACCCAAAGGGGATCTGGCTGCCTACGGGGTAATCAATTATCATTTTGTTCCCGTGGATACTAAAGCGCCCACCCTGGCAAGTTCCTTTCATCTTCTGGCTGGCCTTCGCATTGACAGCAAAATTGAACCCATTGTGGGTCTGGGTTTTGGCTTCCCCACCCCCATTCCTGTGGAAGTACATTTTTTTGCCGGGGTAAGTGTGGCTTTTGCCAATGAGTTAAAATCCGGTTTCTTTGTCGGACAGGAAATTTTTGAAGATGTTGATCCTTTTAATCTGGATATCCGGGTGAGACCACGATTTGGACTTGAGGTTAAATTTCCATAACAGGAAAGCGAATAAAATGGATTTGTGGATTGTTAATAGCTAAATATGATAGTAATTCTGGATAGTTTACTCATCACGGTTAGTGTTGCCTCGTTGCTATTTACAATTTATAATATTCTTGTTACAAGATATTTCTTTAAACAACAAACAGATGAAAATGATGAAAGCTTTCTTCCTCCGGTTTCAATTTTAAAAGCCCTAAAGGGAATGGAAGACGGGCTGGAAGATAACCTCCGATCCTTCTGTCAACTGGATTACCCGGAATATGAAGTAATTTTTTGTGTTGAAGATGAAAAGGATCCAGCGATTTCTGTGGTTAAGAAAGTCATTGCTGAATATAAAAATTTACCTTTAAGGCTGATAACTCCGTGTCCACGACTGGGTGCTAATCCCAAAATTAGTAATCTCATTTATGGCCTGAAGCAAGCTCGCCATCAAATTATTGTTTACAACGATAGCGAAGTACGGGTACCCAGAAATTATCTGCGAAAATTTGTCCCGCCTCTGGCTGATGAGAGAGTAGGCGCTGTAATCGGATTCCCCATTTATCAGGGGGCACAAAACTGGGTAGCAGGATTAGAGGCTTTGACCCTGAATGCCAACATTTTTTCCATGCTCATCAGTCCCTATCTTGGCAACAGTCTGGATGCCGTTATTGGCGCCACCGTAGCCATTCGACGTAAAGTACTTGAATCGTGTCGTCTATTTGAGGTAGCAAAAGACCACGTGGCCGACGATGGAATCATCGGTAAAACTCTGGTTCAAAATGGTTACCAAATTAAGTTAATTAAATTTGTGATTCCAATGATTAAATATCGAGAGAAATTCCGAGAATACTTTTTGAGAAACTTGCGCTGGAGTCGAGCTATTCGAATTATGAAAACCAAAGGTTATTTTATTCTTGGTTCGCTGATGGGTTCTTTATATGCATTTTTATACTGGGTCATGCATCCTACACAGAGATTTGCCCTGGGTTTACTTCTTTTTTTAACCCTGGCCAGATTGATACAGATTATTTACAATAACAAAAAATATGTTAAAAATATAATTCCCTGGCGCTATCTCTGGTTGGTGCCGATTCGAGATATATTTCTCTCTCCAGTTCTTTGGCTTCTTGGCGCTTTTGGTAATACCGTCTGGTGGCGTGGTATTAAATATCGGATAGATAGGCGGGGGAACATGGTTATGATGTCCCAATAAACCCTAAATTGATAACAATAAGAGGACTTTACCCAAAATTAGCTTAAGGGCATGATTTAACTC
>CAZMEG010000450.1:0-3541 GCA_964565205.1 uncultured Cytophagia bacterium | reverse complement strand
TTCCCTTTTTAATCATCTTTGCCATATGGGTGCTTTTGATTACGTATGTCCCGCTGATTTTTTATTTTTAAACCGAAAATTATCCTGAGGTCATTTGTAATATGTTATTGAATTATTCAGAAAATCAATTAGGGAGAATTACCATGTCTAAATCGAGAAGATTGCATAAGATTTGAGCTTTAATACAGGACTGGATGGAAGCTGGCTAACACAATACTCTCTTAAATGGGCTTAATAACCGTTTTAATCGGTTGAACAGGGGAGTTTATCTCTCTTAGCCTGAAAGCGAACCATTTTGGGTGAGACCAAGATTTTTGATTAAAATAGAGTAGATCTACCGAAGTTATTATTGATACAATTTGAGGAAAACTGATAAGCCCGAAAATAAGGTCATCCAGATCGTAAAGACCCAGATCAAAATGTTTATTTTTTTATTAGTATCATCAAAACGCTTATTCATGTCCTCAAAACGCTTATTCATGTCCTCAAAACGTTTGTTCATATCCTCAAAACGCCGGTTAACGTTTTCAAAACCAAGCTTTACAGTTTCCGATAGGAGTTTGATTTCATTGCTTATTTGAAGAAAGCGCTTATTGATTTCTTCCCGTTCCAAGATGCTGTTTACAAGAATGCTTACGTAATTGTGTAAAGATTTTTTGTTCTTCACCTCAAAAGCGTTTTCAAGTTCAGATTCTAATAACTCGGCTAAATTTTTCATAATATTTCCTTTTAGCTTAAATCAAATAAAATATAACAAATCGCAACTTTAATTGCAAAAATAATTTTAAAGTTAAAATCAAAAAAGGAGGATTAAAACTTCAAGACCGGGCCTTATTCTGCAAAGTTTATGAATCATGCAGCTCATAAACTTACCGTGCACAGGTCAAATGCCGGCCGCCGTCGATGCTTAAGGTAACCCCGGTAATCCAGCCAGAACGATCCGAAGCCAGAAATAAAATGGCTTCGGCGATTTCCTCAGGTTCACCCACCCGACCCAGAGGATGGGTGGTTTTGCTGTGTTCTAAAAATGCCTTGTAGGCCGCCTCATCCATCCCGCCGCGCCGATGTAACTGAGTAACCACCACACCAGGATTCACCGCATTGACACGTATCCCTTTCGGTGCCAGTTCCAGAGCCGCACAGCGAGTGAGATGATCTACACCAGCTTTACTCACACAGTAGGCAAGTATGTTGGGGAACGCACGCACGCCGGTAACACTGGAAACATTCACAATATTACCACGCGTTTTTTCCAGATACGGCAAAGCCAGTTGCATCATTTGAAACACGGCATCTAAATTGACCGCCATCATTTCACGCCAGGCTTCCCGGGTCGTGGTATCAAGGGAACCCATACCAATGATTCCGGCAGCATTAACCAGAATATCTAACTGCCCGGATGTGGTAACGACTGTGTCAACGGCTCCCTTACAGGCCTCATAATCTCTGACATCGGCGGGAGTCACCAAAGCCTTACCACCCTCTTGAGTAATTATTTGAGCCGTTTGTTCTAATGCCGCTTGATTCCGGCCAAGAAGCGCCACCTGGGCTCCTTCTCTGGCAAAAAGTAAAGCCGTGGCCCTGCCAATCCCACTGGAAGCGCCGGTAATTAAAGCAACTTTATTTTTCAATACCATTGATCCATACCCTTTTTGTATTCACAAACTTTGTATTTTTATTGGGGCAAATATAACACAATTTTAAGCTAAAATCAATAAGCGTCGATTACCACAATCTGTCTATTTCATCCCTTAAACCCAGATACTCCCACCTCTGCAGGGCAATGGGCACGTTGCCATTCACCATCATGTAATCATGATAATTTTTCAAATTAAACTTGTCACCAAGTTTAATTTTTGCATCGGCAATTAATTTCAAAATTTGCAATTTGCCGATCTGGTAAGAAATGGCCTGTCCTGGGGTCAGGGCAAAAAAGCCTGCCTCCTGTAAGGCTGTGGCATAATCCATGGGAACGGTCTGTGCCAGATATCGGGCGGCATCCTCGATGGTGTAGTTGCCCAGAGCCAGATTGACATCCACATCGACGCGGAGAGCCCTCAACCGCATGAAGCGATAAATTATCTCCCGCGTATGGGGCCGATCGTCAAACAGACCGAACTGCAGCATCAACTCTTCCACATAAAACCCGATGCCTTCGTTGGCACCGGAATCATAATAATGGCGACGAATGGGATCGGGATTCTTCCAGGAGCGCACCAGTTGAAAATAGTGCCCCGGCACGCCTTCATGCACAATAATAGGACGCGGATCCTGGGCCGAAGCAAGCCGGAAAAATGGCAGATCCGGAGAAGGCTCTGGAATGTAGCTGACGCCGTCTTCATCCAGTCGGGTGGGAGAAGTGAGGTCATCTATCACACCCATGTGCGCCAGCGGTCGAATGTGGTCTGGTATCTTCTTGTTGATGTAATGCCGCATCCAGTCCGGTACGGCCATAATGTTCTTTTCTTCCAGAAAGCAGCGAATAGCTTCTTCATCTTGGCGCGACTGTGCGATCTGCTTTTCGGCTGAAGTAAACAGGCCAGGTTTGGGAACATCAGCATTGCGTAACTTTTCGTACAGATGAAATGCCACCGAACGATTCCATTCCAGGGCACCCATCTTCAGTAATTCTTCAGGTGTGTACGGCATGAGAGCAATATTTTTGAGAAAATACTCATATCCCTTCCGACCGACACTGAAGTTGTTGGACATGCTGGCTTTGCGAGCTTGCAGCCATCGGGCATAATCTTCCAGAGCCTCGGCGGCTTGCTCGGTGGCAATGTCCAGGGCTTTGTGAAACTGTTTCACCATAATCTTTTTCAGGCCCTGGGCGGTCTGGTGTAATTTCTGACGCACATCTTTCAGATTCCTCAGCGCAATGTCGGCAAAAGCTGCTACCGGTTCGGTGAGATTCTGTTTAGCATGTTGCACCGTTTTAGGAATGGACTGCAAACGTAAAAGGATGTTACGGGCACGCTGGTCGGTCATGGGCGTATGGATAAGCAGCAATTCATACACAGCACCCAGAGTTTGATGCACATAAAAATCGGGATTGCGATGCGGCCACCTCAGGACATTAAGCTCCCAGTTTACCCGTTCGATGGCCGAACGCAGGAGCAGGTAATCCACGCTATCCGATCGACTCCAGCCGGTTCTGGGTAAAGCTTCCAGACGCTGTTTGAACTCGAGGTACTTCTGGTGATAGTGTTGCAGGGCTTTCGGTGAATAGTCAGGAACCCAGCCATCCGGGCGCTCCACCCGTGGAATATCGTCACCGGTGGCCGGCTGCTCTACCACCCGCCACGCCCAGAACTCTTCGGAAAGTTGTTGTAAGCCCTGATTGTTCTGAGCAAAACCAGGAATGGAAATGAGCAAGAGAAAAATTAGGACATTTTTCATAGTGGGCGCCTCCCTCAGAATCGGATTTTCTTTAAATTAAAAATACAAAAACCATATTTAATCGCAATGAAAAATCATAAAAATAAAAAAATAATTCCCACCACTTTTCCCTCTTTTTTGTTGATGAATTATTTATTATATT
>CAZMEG010000449.1:0-3542 GCA_964565205.1 uncultured Cytophagia bacterium | reverse complement strand
TCATCCTCACTCTACCTGAGGTTTTACAACTCGGCTTCTTATTTCTATTTGATTTTAATCGAAAGTTTTTTATTTTATAAAAACAATTTAAAAATAGAAGGTGAAAAATGTTACCGGTATTATTTAAAATTGGTCCATTGACAATTAACAGTTTCGGTGTCATGGCGATGCTGGGGTTTTTAATCCCCACTTTACTCATGAGAAAAGAGCTGGTACGTTTCAAACTCGATCCGGAGCTGGCCAATGGCATCGCTGTTGCGGCTATGATTGGGGGATTTTTGGGGGCGAGGATTTATTTTATCGCCGAACGCTGGCACCTGTTCATCAGTGACCCTGCCAACAGTTTTGGTATGAAAGCCCTCATTTTTCTGCTCATTCTTGCCTTCTTTGTTCGGAAAGTGGCCTTGATGAAGGGCAAGCACCCCAACTCCGCCGATGTAGCCGCGCTGGTGACCGTCATTGGTGGGCTTGTGGCATCTCAGATTTATTATGTAAATGCACACGATCCCAGAACCTGGTCTCAGTTCATGCAAAGTCCGGCCAATCTAATTTACACGGGTGCAGGTTTGGTCTGGTATGGAGGATTTATTGGAGGATTTATTGCTGTAAGTCGCTATGTTCATAATCATAATATAGCTATTCCATTAATCTGTGATATATTAGCACCGCTACTGGCTCTCGGTCAAACTTTTGGACGCATGGGATGTTTGCTCTCTGGCGATGGTGATTACGGTCCCCCCGCCGATGTTCCCTGGGCCATGGCTTTTCCTAAAGGTGTGGTTCCTACTACCGAACGGGTACACCCCACACCCATATATGATATGATTTTTCTAATCACTATTTTTACTGTGTTGTGGAAGATCAGAAAAAAACCTTTGCCAACGGGATTTAAATTCAGTTTGTATTTAATCATGGTGGGCACCGAACGCATAATTACCGAATTTTTCCGGAACACACCTAAAGTTTTTCTGGGCTTAACCATGGCGCAGATAATCAGCATTTGTGCCATATTAGTGGGGACGAGCTGGATATTAATTTTAAAAACCAACGCTCTTAAAACGAGTAATTTGAAGGCTTCATGAGAAAAAAGATTGGCTTGGCGCTGGGCAGTGGTTCTTCCCGGGGGTGGGCTCACATCGGTGTGCTTAAAGCTCTGGAAGAAGCGCAGATTCCAATCGATTATATTGCCGGAACCAGTATCGGGGCGTGGGTAGGAGCGGCTTATGCCTGTGGTGAATTAAATAATCTGGAAAAATTCGTTCTGGAACTGGACTGGAAGACGGTTTTATCTTATTTTGACGTTACCTTTCCACGCCGGGGTCTTCTGGATGGCAATAAAATTTATCATCTAATTTCTCAACATATCTTGAAACAAAATATTGAGGACTTAAACATCCCCTTTTGTTGCGTGGCAACAGATTTACTCACAGGGCATGAAGTTCGTTTTTACACCGGTAATCTGGTTGAGGCCGTACGTGCCAGTATCTCACTTCCAGGAATTTTTACACCGCTGGAAAAAGATGGCATGTATCTGGTAGATGGAGGTCTTGTGAATCCTGTCCCGGTAAATGTAGTTAAAGATTTTGGAGCAGATGTCATCATTGCAGTTGATTTAAATCATGACATCGTGGTTAAACGATTTTTACATAAAAAAGCCAAGAAGATGGCATTTAAAACAAATACGGCAAGTACAAAAAATTTGAACGGGAAAAAGCAAAAGTATAGCGAGAATCGAATCATTCAAATTCTTGAACAAAAGTACCGTTCACTGGAAGATACAGTACGCATTAAAATTCAACAGTGGTTAGCGGAGGAAGAACCTGCTCCTAATATTTTTGATGTAATGGGAACTTCCATCTCCATCATGGAACATCACATCACCCGTGCTAATCTGGCCATCTGGAAACCCGATGTCCTTATCCAGCCGGCGCTGGGGCATTTAAAGATGTTTGATTTCAACGAAACCTCTACGGCTATACTGGAAGGATATAATAAAACCAAACAGAGAATACAATATATAAAATCGTTGATGAATCATGGAGACCGTACAGAAAAAATCTAAATCTGAAAAGATTACACTTCCTATCGAAGGAATGCACTGTGCGGGCTGTGCCCAGACTATTCAAAAAAGTCTGGAACATAAGCCCGGCGTTCTATCGGCTTCAATCAATTTTCCAGCGGAAAAAGCCTTCATTGAATACGATCCGGCCCTGGTAAGAACCGATGACCTGATCGAAGCCATTCGAGAAGCAGGTTACGATGTAAAGAAGCAGATACAAAAAGTTACCATTCGAATCGGCGGCATGCATTGCGCTGGTTGTGTGAACACGGTGGAAAGGGCTTTGAAAAGTGTGCAGGGTGTCACAGAAGCCAGGGTGAATCTGGCCACCGAAAAAGCAATAGTTAGTTTTGATCCAGCGCTCGTCAGTCTGGATGATCTCAAAAAAGCCGTCGAGAACAGTGGTTACCAGTTTTTAGGCGAAGAAACGGTGGTTCAGGCGGAAGAAGATGAAGATCACGAACTGCAGAAGCTCAAAGTTGCCAGAAGACGTCTCGTTTTAGCCTGGGCTTTTACCGTACCGATCATGCTCTGGATGCTTCCTGAAATGATCTGGGGCGTAGTTTGGCCCAGTAAAACCATCTTTGATCTGGGTATGATTCTTCTGGCCCTACCTGTTTTACTTGTGCCCGGACGAGAAACTTTTCGCTCTGCCATCAATGCCGTCCTCCACAAAACGGCTAACATGGATGTGCTGATCGCTCTCGGTACCACAGCTTCCATTGTGACTGGACCACTGGCCTTCTGGCTACCCATTGCCAGTTTCGCCGGAATTGCCGCCATGATCATGGCTTTTCATCTTACGGGAAGATATGTAGAGAGTAAAGCACGAGGCCAAGCCTCTTCAGCCATTAAAAAACTCCTTCAGTTGGGCGCTAAAACAGCTCATGTACTTCGTGATGATCAGGAAATTGAAATACCGGTTGATGCGCTACAGGTAGGTGATCTCATGATCATTCGTCCCGGTGAAAAAATACCCACAGATGGCGTAGTGGTGGAGGGCGAAAGTACCGTAGATGAGTCCATGGCTACGGGTGAATCTATGCCTGTTCTAAAAAAACCGGGAGATCAGGTAATTGGCGCTACCATCAATCAACAGGGATTGATCAAGGTTCGTGCCACAAAAGTGGGTAAAGATACGTTTTTAGCCCAGATGATCAAACTGGTGGAAGAAGTTCAGGCCAGTAAGGTTCCCATCCAGGAATTTGCCGACAAAGTTACCGCTATATTTGTCCCGGTCATTGTTTCTCTGGCAGTTCTGACGTTTCTGGCCTGGTTACTTTTTCCTGACCTTCTAAGCACAGTTCCCGGATGGGCTCAGTCTTTTCTTCCCTGGGTCAATCCGAATCTGGGCACCGTGACGCTGGCCATTTTTGCATTTGTGGCCGTGCTGGTAATTGCCTGTCCCTGCGCTCTTGGTTTAGCCACACCTACCGCCCTGATGGTAGGCAGTGGTCTTGGTGCCACCCATGGAATTTTGATT
>CAZMEG010000448.1:0-3543 GCA_964565205.1 uncultured Cytophagia bacterium | reverse complement strand
TTCTCAGGCTCCGATTCCAGAGTAATCCCGGATCCGGCATATAAAATGGCCTGATTTTCCAATAATTGCATACAGCGTAAATTTACAAAGAGATGAGTTTGTTCTTTGAAATTTACAGGACCCAGATAGCCTGTATAAAATTCCCTCTCATGAATTTCATGATTTAAAATGAAATCAAGCGCCTCCTGTTTGGGGGTTCCACAAACGGCCGGAGTTGGGTGAAGTGCTTTTAATAGATCGCTGGCAATTTTGCGTCCTTCAGATTTATTTACTGCAAGGTTAAACTCCGTTTTTAAATGCAACAATTTACCGGTCTGAATGGTCGTGGGACCGTTTTCGGTGAAATTTGTTATATTTAATTTTAAAAATGCCTGGCGAATATAATCGCTAACAAAAGCCTGTTCTTTTAATTCTTTTTTGCCCCAGGTAAATCCCTTTATGTCAAATGTCTTGGTACCGGCCAGGGCTACGGTGCTGAGAAGTGAATTGCTAAGTTTGAGCATGAGTTCAGGTGTGGCACCGATCCAGGTGCCAATTTCCGGGACAGCCACCAGCGATACAAAAGCTCTTGGGTAAACCTGACATAAAACCTGAAATAATTTTAATGGTTCAAAATTGTGATCTAATGGGATGCCCAGACTTCGAGATAATACTACCTTTTGCAATGCTCCAGACACAATTTGCTTTTTTGCCAGTTCGACCCAGTTGCAAAACTGCTGGTGAGTTGCATGCTGGTAATCTTTCGATTTTTTTGCAGGCGAAAACCATCTGTCCCCAACTTTTGGTCTACGACATTGACGTTGAAAATTTTCTACAAAAAACCTTAAATTCTCCGACCTCGCTGAATGGGAATTTTTATCATAAAAAAGAATTTTCCGGTCAGATAAATGAACATCTGCTGCAAGGAACAAAACACGCGACTCCCCGTGCACAAAAGGAGCAAATAAAAAACCGAAAGGTAGGTTGGTAAGTTCTGGACTTTGCCAGTTATTCGAATGTGTCAAATCGATGATGGCTTCCGGAGAAGTAGTGCCCGGCAGTCGCCACAAAGCTATGGGTAACCTGGAAATAATAGCAGTATTATAAAATGCTCGCAGAAGCTTCTGGTTAGAATCTTCTTGTGGGATCGCCACTTCATCACGAAATATCTCTCTTATCTCCATCCCTCCCTCTACTTTTAGTTAAGGCATGATTTTCAATAATTGCTTCCATCGATTGGTCATAATGGGTTTATTATCCAAAAGCTTGGTCAAACTATCCACGGCAAACTGGGTGATATCCTGCAATTTTTTTAACTTTTGTCTGACCACCGGATCTTCATTTTTCATTTCTTCAGCAAGGGATTGAATATTGTTCAAAATATTGGTGGTCATCTTTAATTCACGCTTACGTAAAATGTTGGAAATGACATCCACCAGGTTGGTACTGGATTGATACCCCGGTGAACGGGGATTGCCCAGATTCACTTTTTCAATGACGCCGTAAGCCAGCAGTTCGGAAAGGGCAATGCTCACCAGTCCCTTGGTTACTCCCAATTTGGCAGTCAATTCCTTGGCTGTAATGGGAGATTTGGACAGGTAAATGAAAAGCCAGATGCGGCCATGGATTTCTTTGAATCCCCAGTATTTAATGAATTCACCTACCGATTCGGCAAGGCGTAGTTTTTTAATTTCGATTAAATCTTCAGCCATAGTTGGTTTACTTAATTTTAATCTTTATTTTCTTAAACATTTCAGTTAAGTTAAAAAAGTTTTAAACAATATAAATAACCAGATCAAATATGTCAAGTTTTTCATTTTGTTAAAATTTGAAATTGTTCAGTTGGCGAGTAAAACTTTCAGGGTGTTCCGTAATTTTTTTCTGCTGGCATCGTTTTCTTCGTAAGTGATGATCACATCACTTTTTTTATCACCATTGAGGTCTATGGCTTTGACAAGTTCTCCATCCTGAGGCAGAAGAACATGATAATTGGCACTAATGGTCGACTGCACTACTCCCTGTTCTTTACCCCAGAATAAAACCAGTCTTTTTTCTTCAAGGCTGCTCAAAATATCCAGGTTGCCATCGGCATTAAAATCGGCGATTTCATAAACGGGTGAGGAAGCTCCACCCCGCAAGGTAAATTTTACCACCATTTTTGCCGAAAAGTCAGGTTTTTCAGGGTAACGTCCTTCCGCATTCATTAAATAAAAAGAAGCCTCCACTTCGGCCGTCTTGGTTAAAAGCATTTTTATGATGCGAGTAATACCCACTTTTACCACGGGAAGGAGCAAATCCAGTCGCCCATCATGATTGAAATCCCATATATCTACAACTAACATGGTGCCATCGGGTTTAATGATTTGATCAGGTTCCTGGGAGAAATAAATTCTGCCAGCGCTGTCGGTAGTATCCCGTTTACCGAAAAAGATGCTTAGATCGGTTTCTGGTTTTACAATGCTTTTTTCTGTGGAAATGCGTAAACTAACGATATCCAGAATTCCATCATGGTTCAAATCTTTGATTCGCATCAGGTATTTTCTTTCCACCTGATCGCCAAGATTAACTCGAATGATTTTTGCGCCCCGCCAGATGCTGCCATAATCGATAGGAATCTTCTGCAAATACCTCTGGCTAAAGAAACCGGATGCCTCCTGGCAAAAGACCAGCAGGCTGTCTCGGTATACTCCGATGAGATCCTTCCGGCCATCTGCATTAAAGTCGTCAAAAAGAAGAAAGGGGATGGAGTACAGAGCATCGGCTTTGAGACCCACTGAAAAACGTGGACTATAATAACCAAATACATGCGATTCCATGCTGAGGGGAATCTGATTCACCACCCAGGTGGTGCCATTTTCCCTGCGAAAATAAATGTCACAGCGCTTGAATCGCGGGACTATGACTTCGTCCAGATAATCTCCGTTTAAATCGGAAACAAAATCCCAGATTAAAATTGTTGAGGGATCAGGGATCATAAAAATAGATTCGGTATTAAACAGGCGTATGGGTTTTAATACAAACCCGGAATCGGCTAAGATAAAATAATAGACGCCGCCCGGAGCAAAATAAACAAATTCTTTTTTATGATCGCCGGCCACATCGCCAATATCAAAGACGATGACATCATCGGGAAGACGAAAGGATTGCCCGGGATTTGAAGGGAAACCCTGCTGATTCTGGAAATAAATGGAAAGCCACCGTTCTTTTTTTGTTTCGTCTTCTCCGCGTTTGTCAAAAATGATTATGTCGCGCAAGCCATCATTGTTTAAGTCTTCCACATGGTAAGAATAAAACTTTCCGGCAAAATGTAAATCGTAAGCTCGGAAAAGGTCCGCCTGCACGGAGTTCCCCATCAAAATAATAACCATCAGTGTGATAAAATCTGGTAAGTTTCTTTTCATTTCAAAATAGAAAGGGTAACGATTTTAGAATAGTTCAACATTAATCCACCACCATACTCAATCCGATCCGCTCACGTTCCACATCAACCGAAAGCACTTTCACATCGATCACATCCCCTACCGCTACCACATCCAGGGGATTTTTAACATATTTCCTGGACAT
>CAZMEG010000447.1:0-3548 GCA_964565205.1 uncultured Cytophagia bacterium | reverse complement strand
TCAGGAACCGAACCCCTGGGGGCACCTTTACGCCCAATGATGGCCCAGGAATCCCGAAAACCCACCTGTCGTGTCAGTGTACTTCCAAGACTTTCCAGTGCAAGAAAAGCGTTTTCAGTCATAGAAGCGCTACCTTCATCTTTAATGGCTACTAACACAATTCTGCCCTCGGGTAAATTCTGAATGAATTGGGCCATAGCCTCAGCATTAGCCTGATCTTTAAAAGTATCATAACTTTTGCTGATTAAATGTCCACCAAAATTTTCATCAAATACCGCCAGATTATGACCTCGCAAATTATTGCTCACCTCTTGCTTATTTAAGGTCAAAGAGGCAAAGCTATTATCCAAAAACCCGGCCGACTCTGCCCGATAAATTAATTGGCGTTGTTTTAAAATTAATCCGGCGGGTTTTTTAGAAGTCACATTAATTAAGAGATTATTAATAGGTTCAAAATCAGATTGATACCAGTTAAAAGATTCCTCCGGTAAATAAGTAAACAATGCTTGCTGCCAGATACCATAATCTGAATCATTGAATGTTCGAACCCGCCAGAAATAAGTGCCAGGAAATGGCAAATTTGCACTCCAGGCAGTAACGAGCTTACCTTCTTTTATAGGGGGAGATTGCATCAAGATTGGACTATTAAAATTAGCGCTTGTATCAATTTCAAAAAAATAAGTTAAGTTATTATTTTCAAGAATTGAATTATTTGTCACCAGAGTCGGTGAACTACTTTTAACTACTCCAAAATTAGTGGGCTTAATCAAAGTGAGTTTTGAGGAATAAACTTGCACCTTTATTTCTGCTACATTATTGTTCTCCTCCTCTTCTTCGATCTGGTTCTGTGGATCCACGATGATTTGAATTTTATAAGAACCTTCCTGTTTAGGGATATTCCACTTTACAGCGATAGAATCGATTAAAGCGACAGGAGGTAATTTAACGCTTTGAATAAGGGTTTCAATATTTTCACTATCGATGGCCTTTATCTGGACAGTTACGCTGTCTTCCGGAATCAATCCAAAATTATGAATTTTGGTTTGTATTGTAGTGGTTGAATCGGAGGTTAAAAGAATTTCCGATGTGAGGGTGATCTCACCGGGCAGTATAGCCAGTTCAGGTCTGGTTGGAATTTTTAATTTCAAAGCTGGATCTCCAATGAGAGTATACTGGTGAATCACATTTCGGCTTCGATTAGAACCAAGTTGCGACCACAAATGAGCTTTGGCAATAGTAACAGCTTCACCAATTCTTCGCACATTCCTTTTTGTGACGGCTGGATATAAACCATCCAGTAAAATAAAGTCCTGGCTTATAAAGCCAAATCCGGTGGACCCCCAGTAAGCTATGCCGCCATGAGGATGTAACACATATTGTTCAGCAAGGCTATTGGCTATGGGATTAGCAAATCTGGCGGAATGGCATGACATACCTGAAAAAAAGGGAAAGATTGTATTTTGCCAGTCATCTGGATCACTGATATTTATGTCCCATACTGAACTTCCAGCGTGTCCTAAAAAATTAACCCAGATGGTTCCATTCTTTATGGTTTCAACCCCAACATTACGTAATGCCAGAGTAATGGGCTCGTTGGTGGTTTTATTAATTTGCCTGGTTTCACCAAAAAGTGGTGCGGTTTCAATATGATTGTCGATAAGCACCCTGGCTTGATGTCTAAAAATCGCTTGCTCAGTATTATCAATTCCACCATTAAAAAACACAAATTTTTTATTCCAGGCCGCAAATGGTAAATTTTCATAATTAATAATTTTTTGAATCAGGATATCGGCCTGTTCCGGAGTTTCCGCCGGAATACGACCGATAAACATTTCGGGTAAAACATCTTCATCACCATCCAGGGCCACAAACCAGTGATCGCTAACCGGATCACCATAAGTGGGCACATAATTAATTTTACGGCTATCCTTCATTAAAAATTTCGGATCCCAGGAAGCATCTCCCAGCAATAACACATAAGACGGTGCCGGGGGTTGCCAGTTCTCATAAGCATAGGCCAGAAAATCTTTAATGGCCCGTGGATTCATTATCCCCCAATTAAACTCATCATATATATCCTGAACATCGACCACTATGGTGCGAAAGCCATCATGACTATTGCGGTATTCAGCCAGTTGCCGGGCCTGTTGCAGAAAATTTCTGTGGGTAATGATGATATAATCGGCGCCATTAGCGGAATTATGTAAATCACTTTTTTTGTCTTTTTCAATACGAATCACTTTTTTAAAGGCATTTGGAGTGGTGGCAAAATAGAAACTATGCTTATCGGTGGAATCCTGTAGACTCACAGCATAACGAGTAGCAAATTCACCAACCAGTGTATCCGTTACTGCCGCGATTCCCTGACCCCGCCTGACCAGCACTTCTTTAGCAGAACCTCTGGTAGCCCCTTTCCATCCAATTAAGGCCCAGGAATCCCGAAAGCCAACCGAACGAATTAAAGAACTGCCCAGCGATTCTATGGCCTGGTAGGCACTTTCTGTCATGTTAGTAGCCCCATCATCGGTAATACCGATCAGTACCAGAGTCCCAGAGGGTAAATTGTTGATATACTGCGCTAAGGCTTCGGCATTGGAGGATGAACCAAAGGTGTCAAATGTTTTGAATTCTCTGCTGCTGTTTTCAGTATTTACCGTCACGAGATTATAACCCCTGTAGGCACGTCCTTTAAATTCATAGGTATCAAAATCCACTTCAAAACGCACAAAGTTGCCATCATCCAACCCAGCGGATTCTACTTTATAAAAAGACATTTTTTCTGAATTAGGAATCCATAATTTACCATGAAAAGGTTCGAAGACAAAAACCGAATCATTCCCGAAATTATTCAAAGAGTAGGTGGTGAGCTTACCAGATGCATTTTGTGGAACAAAACGCAATTGATTATTCTGAGCGGCGTACATCCTTGGGAAAATAATTTCAACCCAGTCGAGATAAATTTGATTGATTTCAGCCCCAGTGTTGGGAACCAGATGTAATTCAAACTTATTGGTACCATTTTTAAGTAATCGGGTAGGAAAACCAAAACTCATTATCAGTCCTTCGCGATCATCGAAGAAGGATTCTCCAACTATAACATCATTGATTGAAACACTTACATGATGATCCGGATCAACAGGATCAATTGTTGTCCCTCGCACACTTACTTTCATTGTACATGTGCTCACTTCTTTGTACAGGCCGTGGATTTGAAAATAAAACGTTTCTTTTTCATTATCAAAAAGATAACGCCAAATCCATCCTTCGCCCTCATCGAGCGTACTGGCAATATTCCAGCGGTAAAACAAAGAATCTTTTTCGAAATGTAAGGTTTCCCAGTAAAAAGAAGATAAAATGCCGGAGTTGCCATTTTCTGAAATTAACCGATAGTGCTTCCCCGGCCCACCCTCGGTGGTTAACCAGTAAATGTTGGTGTCGGTGTACATATCATAGTAGGTGTCTTTACCACGGTTGCGATCCCCGTAAAAGTAAATAACATTTTGTGGGGAAAAGGTCGATCCCTGGGGACCACTAATCCAGATGGGAAC
>CAZMEG010000446.1:0-3565 GCA_964565205.1 uncultured Cytophagia bacterium | reverse complement strand
GTTTTAAGCTATTATTTAATAAATTAATTGCGATATATGTCCCTGTATTAAGAAGTTTTTTATAAATTTCTCGTAAATCTTTAATAAAATTTCGACGGTAAGCTTCTTCGAGAATGCCAATAGTACCTATAATAGCAATGCCTTCTTTCTGAGCAAGTTGTCGTGCTTTACGTTCGTCGATTATGGCGAAATCAGCGGATTGTTCTTTGGCAAGAAGAATAGTTGAGAGCTCACCAATGCCTAGTCGGTATTGGCTACGCCAACTTTGCAAAAGGTTTGGATTTTTAAGGTTAATAGTTTTTATCCAAACAGCTTCAGAAATAGACTTAGAACCGGGTCCTTTTTTAGTTGCTTCCGCAAATACCTGCTCTGTAATGAAGATATTACCAAATAGATCGTGCAAAAGATTTAGTTGTTCTATCTTGGAGAGACTTATAAGTGGAGAAGCATTTGAAACAACGATCACTTGTTTAATCTCTTCAATTGTTCCCGATCTTTTACCAGTTCCTCTTCACCATAGTGTAGTGGTACCTGGCGAGACGCAGCAAATTCCATGAATTCTGCAATAGAAATACCACAAAGCTCTGCCGCTTTACCCAGGGAAATGACTTCTTCACGAAATAACTCCAGAACAATTAATTTTAAGGCTTCCTTAGAAAGCTCTTCTTTTTGAAGACCGGCAAGCGAAATGAGTTCATCAGAAAGTTTAAGGGTGATCGTTTGCATTTTAAATTCTCTGCTTTTATTTTTTAAATTTAAAATTAAAATTTTAAAAGTCAATAATATGACTGAAGAAAAAGAAAAAAGGATCGAGCAAAAAATGGGAGAAATCAGAGAAATTGTCGATCAGCCACAGCCACCTAAACCGAAAAAGATACCCTACTGCCGGCAGTGCTCCTATCGCGAACTCTGCTGGTGCTGAGCAGGAAGCTCACGCAACGACGCTACGCTCGCTACGCATAGTTATTAAAATATTTTTCTTGCGGGCGTGGCGCCGTGGCGTGAGAAAAAAATCAAAACAAAAAATTAAGAAGGGAGAAAATGACACATAATGAAATCGCTGAAAAAATCCTGGATGTTGCCATGGCTATACACCGTAAATTAGGCCCTGGATTGCTTGAATCTGTATATCTTGAAATCATGTACTATGAATTAAAGAAAATGGGCTTGACCGTACAGAAAGAAGTGCCTATCCCTGTAATATGGGAAAATATGAAATTGGACGTTGGATTTCGGGCCGATCTCATAGTGGAAGAAAAGGTGATTGTGGAATTGAAATCTATTGAACAAATAACCCAAGTTCATAAAAAACAGCTTTTGACCTATTTACGGATAGCCGATAAACGTCTGGGTCTATTAATTAATTTTGGTGCAGCATTACTTAAAGATGGAATTTATAGAATTGTTAATAGATTAGAGGAATAATCATAATATCGTAGCGTTCGTTGCGTCGTGGCGTGAGAAAAAAACAGAGATGGAATAGTGCTTTGAGCTATTTGAAATAAGCTCACGCAACGCCGCTATGTCCGCTACACGTAGTATTTAAAATAATTATCGTAGCGTTCGTTGCGTCGTGGCGTGAGATTTAAAAAACTCAGAGGTAAAAAAATATGCCACGCAATTATTATCTCTTCAACGCCGGGCGATTGTCCCGTAAACAAAACACCATCTTCTTCACCCGTTACAAACACATCGCCAGTGATAAGGTACTGGCCGCGTTCGAAGATGAACTGGATGACTTCGCCAGCCAGAAATTTGAAGACCAGGTGCTCGAACCCGACCCCGACATCAAATATGAAGAAACCGACGAAAAGAAAGCCATCCCGGTGGAAGACGTGGATTCCCTGTACATTTTTGGCGAAGCCGATTTCAACCGAAAATTTTTCAACTTCTGTGGCAGCAAAGGCATCCCGATTCATATATTCAATTACTTTGGCTACTACTCTGGAACTTTTTACCCCAGAGAATTCCTCAATAGCGGTGAACTACTCCTGGCTCAGGTACGAACCTTCGATGACCCTGCCAAGCGCCTGACCCTGGCACGCGAATTTGTCCTGGGAGCCACCGGCAACATCATCAAAAATCTACAATATTATAACTCCCGGGGTAAAGATACCACGCCCTTTCTCAAAGAAATCGAAAAATTCCAAAAACAAATTATGCATACCCACAACACCGCCGACTTGATGGGCCTGGAAGGCAACATCCGCCAGATTTATTATCAGGCCTGGCCACTGCTCATCGATCCGGTAATTGAATTCAGCAAACGGGTTAAACGACCACCCGACAATATGGTCAACGCCCTGATCAGCTTTGGCAACAGTCTGGTTTACACCACCTGTCTTGCCGAAATCTACCGTACCCAGCTCAGCCCTTTGATCTCGTTTTTACATGAACCGGGCAGCCGCCGCTTTAGCCTGTCACTGGACCTGGCTGAAATCTTTAAACCTCTGCTGACCGATCGCCTGATCTTTACCCTGTTAAATCGCAAGCAAATCACCGAAAAACACTTCCAGACCCGTGGTCATGTATGCTGGCTCTCCGAAGAAGGAAGAAAAACATATGTCAAAGAATTTGATCAACGTCTTATGACATCCATCAAGCACCGACGTCTGGGTAGAAATGTCACCTACCGGCGCCTCATTCGTCTGGAATGCTACAAGCTGATTAAACACCTCATGGGCCAGGAAAAATACCGGGCCTTCCAAATCTGGTGGTAACATGTATGTTATTCTGGTCTATGATATCAACGTGGAACGGGTTACTCGCACCCTGAAACTGTGTCGCCAGTATTTGACCTGGGTACAAAACAGTGTTTTTGAAGGTGAAATCACCGAAGGAAAACTACAAGAGCTAAAACTAAGACTTAAAAGGATCATTAATGAAGATGAAGACTCGGTATTAATTTACCGATTGCGTAACAAAAAACTCATTAAAAAAGAAATAATCGGACAGGAAAAAAATCCTGTGGATCAATTTTTATAAAGTTAACATCCCGGGATGTTTAATCTTGGCCTGAGAATTAGCTATGCATCCTGCTTAGTCTTAACCTCAGGCCTTAATCAAAAGAGCTTTCAAATAACCACCTCCTTAAAAAAATGTTGAAAATGTAGTTAAAATGATTTATTTTTAAAAAATTGTGGTGATAGTTGGGAACTGCTAATTGGTATTTAGGATTTGGGATTTTTAAGTTGGTTCTTTGGCCTATTCGTCTACCTCTCGCAACTTATTTTTATCGGGTATTTTTAGTATCTATTGAGAATTTTGAGATTTGGGCAATTAGAGACTTCAAGACTTAAGAATTTGAACGCAGGAGTTGGTAGTTGGTATTTGGTACTTTGGTATATGGGATTTAAGTTTTATCGTCAACCTCATGCGTACCCATACCGGATTTGGGGTCGACGATGAATTTTTAAATATAAAGGGCCTTAAGGGCCTGTTTTTTAGGCGTAAAAAAATGGGTTTGAATCGCACTAAGGTAGGATTGAAACGCTGACACACCTGTCTTAGTATCATCGCCCATCCACGTTTGAATCGCACTAAGGTAGGATTGAAACATGAGAGC
>CAZMEG010000445.1:0-3573 GCA_964565205.1 uncultured Cytophagia bacterium | reverse complement strand
TCTTGTTCCCGCTTTACAGAAAGAATGAAATCATAATTCCGCAATTGAATTACTCGTATCTTAAGCTCTTTACTGGATTAACCAATTTGAACCCCACATCGAAGACTTTGACCATGCAATGGACAGCTCTTTCTGGTAACAAAAATTATGGGCAACGACCCGGGTAACATTTTTTGTGAGTCATTCCGGTGGCTTAAACACGCAAAAATATTCCTTGCAAATTCTTATTAAATATCCTATATTGAAAATCTTTAATTAAGGGCAGCAATTCATGATGAAAGCGGTTTTACTGGATTATGATGGAGTTGTAGTTAATAGCATGCCATATCATATTCAAGCCTGGCAGAGGATTTTCAGTGAATATGATATAAAAATTGAGCCTGAAGAAATATTATTAACCGAGGGTAGTCGTTCCATTGAGGTAGCGCGGAAAATTTGTCGGGAGCGGGGTCGAGAACTTTCTGAAAAAGAGTTACAAACCATTGTCCACAAAAAGCAGAAATATTATCGAGAAATTACTCGGGCAGAAATTCAGCCAGGTGTAATTGATTTTATTCAAAAGGTTAAACAGCAAGATTTTAAAATTGGTCTGGTTACTGGTTCGGCTCGAGCCAATGTTCAAAAAGTCCTGTCATTCAATTTTTTAAATAATTTTGATATTGTGATTACCGGGGATGAAATTAAGCGGGGTAAACCCGATCCCGAAGCCTATCTCAAAGCAGCCAATCACCTGCATCTCAAACCTCAGGAATGTCTGGTTGTCGAGAATGCTCCTCTGGGAATCCAGGCAGCCAGGAATGCAGGAATGTATGTGATCGCTTTAACTACCACCCTGGATCCGCACCATTTGAACGGAGCTCACATTATTTTTAAAGATATGAAAGAACTGGTCAACCGGTGGGATACCCTAATTAAGGAAATTCAGGGATACGAAGTCAGGTAATGAATTCTCAATTAAGGAAGATATTTTTTCTTTTTATTTTTACCATTTTTATTGCTCAATGTACCCGTGATCAGATAGTGGCACCTGTTCCTGATCCCGTTCCACATATTTCAAATTTAATGGCCCCACTGGTCGTATTCAATGCTTCCTTAACAAAACATACGATTTCAGTGCAAGTCCAGGATGCACAGGGTGTCCAGGACATTGCAGAAGTCCATTATGAAATTCGGAAAAAACAGACGAAAGATCTGGCTCTTTCTGGTCTTTTAATAGATGATGGCACCCATGGCGATATCATTCCAAAAGATGGTGTGTTTACCAATGAGATAGACGGGAGTTTTGCCCGTGGCGATACCGGGCAGTTTGAGCTACGGGTATTTGCCAGAGATAAAAGTGACCATGCCAGTGATACATTATCTACTACAATCCTGGTGGTGGCCGGTGTAGAAAATGCACCCCCGGTCATCACAAAAACGGTGGTCCCTGCCATGGTCCCCATTGACTCATTATTTGATTTTGTAATAGCTGTACAGGTGCAGGATGAAGATGGCCTCCAAGACATTAAAAAAGTTAGCTTTCAGTTTTTCCCGCCAGAACATCCGAACCCCACTCTGGAAGGGACTCTGGTGGATGATGGGACCTCGGGAGATGAAATGCCTGGAGATGGCATTTACTCTAATATTTTGAGTTCGAATTTAATTAAGGAACCTACCGATTACTTTCTGCGTTTTGAAGCCGAGGATCAGGCCGGCAATAAAAGTGTCGCAAAGGTGGTCACCATTCGAGGAAGACTGGGACTTAATGATCCGCCGGTGATTTCCAATGTAGTGGCGCCAGATACGGTGAAGATCAATCCTCAACAAAATACCCGCATTCTAATCACTGTGGATGTTACCGATCCCCAGGGACTGGATGATATTGATTATGTGCAGTTCCGCAGCTTTTTACCCGATGGACGCGAAGCTCAGGATAGTCCCATTCAGATGGCTGATGATGGCAATACCTCGGTAACCGGGGATGAGGTGGCTGGCGATGGTACTTACAGTCGCATAATTATCCTTCCGTCATCCGGTGTTATGCCGGGTGATTTCAGATTTGTTTTTCAGGCCAGTGATAAATCAGGTGCTTTGAGCAATACGATCGAACATATTTTGACGGTGATAGAATAGTAAATTACTGATGAATGATCGGTTTTTAATACGAAAGTTATACCTTAATTTGATTCTTTTTTTAATTTTGAATTTTTATGCTTTGAATACAAAAGCTCAGGTGCTGTTTAAGGACACGTATCTTATGCAACCCCTCTCGAAAGAAGGATTAGCCAGCAACAGTGTATCGGATATTGTTGTACACGGCACCACCATCTGGTTTGGAACGGGGGCCGGGCTGAGTGTCACTGCAGATGGAGGGCAGACGTTTATTTCATATGATGAGGATGACGGTCTGGGGAAAGGGGGGATTTCTGCCTTAGCTGTCTCGGATGAAATCATCTGGGTGGCAACTGGTTTTGATACCACCACAGACCTCGGTCAATTTCAGGCCGGCGGCGGTCTGGCTTATTCAACCGATCAGGGCAAAACCTGGAATGCTGTGCCCCAGCCGGGCCCTACCAACGTACAGAATGTCACTTTTGATATTGCCTTACGGGGTGAAGAAGTCTGGATCACCAGTTTTGGCGGTGGCCTGCGCAAGTCTGTGGACCGTGGGCAAACCTGGGAAATCGTTACACCCGATTCTTTGATCTTTGATCCTCTGGCCAATTTAAATCATCGCGCTTTTTCTGTGATCGTGGTAGACAGTGTGCTGTGGGTGGGCACGGCTGGCGGTATCAATCGCTCAACCGATGGTGGCCGCACCTGGACTAATTTCAACCATGCCAATCAGGAGCATCCAATCTCCGGTAATTTTGTCGTGGCAATAGCGCATCAGCGGGTAGGCAAAAAAGATGTAATCTGGGCCGCCACCGTGGAAACCACCAGCGCCACCGGAGATACTACTGAATTTCGTGGCGTTTCGTGGAGTGAGGATCAGGGTTTTACCTGGCATACGGCCCTACGGGGGGAGTTTGCTCACAATTTTGCTTTTGATGATTCGGTCGTTTATGTGGTGACGGACCGAGGATTATTTAAATCCATCGATGGCGGGAATACCTGGGCACGATTTCCGGAAATTACGAATCCAGAAGGTACCAGACGCATTCTGACTAACGAATATTTTGCTGTGGGAGTCAGTTCCGGTCACACACTGTGGGTTGGTACCTCAGATGGTCTGGCAAAAACCACAGATAATGGCTTCACCTGGCAGATTTTTCAGGCGTTCGAACCCACCGGCAAAGAAGGGGCACCTCGTACCTATGCCTATCCCAATCCATTTTCACCCAACATACACAATCGTTTCGGCGAGGTGGGTCACGTGCGTTTTCAGTACAATACCACGCGTGAAACACGGGTCACCCTGAAAATTTACGATTTTGCCATGCAACTGGTCGCCACAGTGGTGGAAGATAAACCACGACCGGCCGGTGGGGATTTTTACGAAATCTGGGATGGTCGAGATCGCTTTGGACGCCAGGTGGATAACGGGGTCTATTTTTACCGTCTGGTCCTGGAAGGGGAGGGGACGTTTTGGGG
>CAZMEG010000444.1:0-3575 GCA_964565205.1 uncultured Cytophagia bacterium | reverse complement strand
GGCGGCTTCCGGGGGTCCGATCATTTGGGGAACTTTCCGAGCCTACCTTTAAAATTGATTCCACCTCTGCTACCGTGTGGGCACGGACGAAACAATTTCTTTACTTTCACTGTTGCCCTGATCCTTACAATTTATCTGCAGATTCTCTGTACGAGTTTTTGCGCCTGAATGCCGCGCCCGGCGACCAGTGGCAGATCCCGGAGCCATGCCTGGGCGATCTACCGGTTTGCAACATAGATACCTTACGGCTGGCCAGCGACACCACCACCACCTATTTCGGTCAGGTTCGAATGACGAAGAAATACAAAAACACGGCTTATGCCAGTCTGAAGTTATGGTTTGCCGAAAACATTGGGTTAACTTTCAAGAGAATTGATTATCATGACGACTACGATACTCGAGTAGCTTGGGTCCTTATCGGCGCGGTGATCGATGGGGATACGCTGGGCACGGTGGTGACCGGCATAGCAGCGCCGCAGGCGCCGCCGCTGGCGCGGGAGATCGCTCTGTATCCGGCCTATCCGAATCCGTTCAACCCATCCACCGAGATCGAGTACAGCGTTCCGTTCAGCATGGTGGTGGATGTGAGTGTGTACAACCTGCTGGGCCAGCGGGTGGCTCAGTTGCACGCGGGCCGGGTGGCTGCCGGGCGGCATCGGGTTCGGTTTGAGGCCGGGGAGCTGGCTTCCGGGGTGTACATGGTGGTGTTGCGCACCGCTCTGGGGGTTCGGGCCCGGAAGGTGGTGCTGATGCGGTGAAGGAAGGGAATGGGCATTTTCTTTGCAGCAATGAAATCAATGCTTTTTATATACCTCAATGTGGGTTTTCACTGTTAAATATTGACATTTGTTTAACAATTGCTTATATTTTAACAAAGAAGGGAGGTCGCCATGACTCGTTCACTCACTCACTCACTCAATCAATCAATCAATCAATATTAGGTGCATTATTCATTGTTGTTCTTCTTTTCCTAACCAGCCTGGCGCAGGACTCTTTCGATGATTGGTATTGTAGCGTGCCAGGAGACTCCTCCTACATTTATAATGAGAATCAACAGGGTGGGAAATTTTTAACATCAACTGGGAACCTGCATGTATTAATCGTATTTGTTGAATTTCCTGACGATTCCTTTCAGATTAGTTACCCCCTTTGGCCGAAAACACAGCCTGCTTCAGCGCCAACTTTCATCAATACTTTTATTGATCAAACACCTTCAGTTAACAGTACGAATGGAAATCTTACCCATTACTTTAGGGAAATGTCAGATGGGAATTTTATTCTAACTGGTTCCGTTTATCATATGGTCACAAGATACACACGCCAAGAATACATAAATCAGGGTAAAAAACGTGCAGACATCAATAAAGAAATATTAATGCGATTAGATTCTTTAATTAGTTTTGCGTCATTTGACAACTGGAAAAAAGTAAGTGATTATTCTCATGTTCAGGAACCCGATGGTTTTGTCGATATGGTATTCATGATTTACCGAAATGTCGGTGAAGAAGATCCTAGAAATTGTGATTCAACGTCCTCCACAAAAAAATTATTGGATTTTTGTTACGGGGGTCAAACTAAATTAGGGTTTAACGTGATTACCGTAGATGACGGTGCACGCAAAATTAACGGGTTTTATGGGGCCACTATTGTTTATGGCGCTTTAAGGGGAGCCGGTGGCGCCTGGTCTCTGGAAGTTCCTCCTAACCGAGTATTTGCCCATGAACTTGCTCACTATTGGTTTCCGTTTACAAACAATTATCATAATGGCGGTGGATTTTGGGCTATTTTGAATAACTGGGGAAGGCGCCTCCTGAAATCTTCTAACGGATTCAGTCCCGTAAACTCATGGGAAAGAGAAGCGTTAGATTGGCATGAACCTGTATTTTTACCTTATGGTTCCGGAAATTTTGAAAATTTGGTTTTAACAGACTTCATTACTACGAATAAATCTTATAAACTTCAACTACCTTCCAGTAATCCAAAAGAATATCTACGTCTTGAATATCACGCAAAAAAATCCATGTTCGATGTAACGGATGAAAGCGATAATTCAGTACAAGGCTTATACGTTTTACATCAATTTATAAAATTTTTTCCTGATACAGAGTTTGTTTTAATTCCTTCGGACGGGCGCTGGAAATGGAAAACGGAAGAAATATATTGCTCTCCTTCAAGCAACTGGAAAGTACTTGTTTTTGAGTACGATTCTCTGGATGCTGTAAACGGCTTTTATGATTCCCAAATTGTTTCCTGCACATGTCCCACTACGCCCCAGTGTGCTGCGTGTTGTGTAGGGTGTAACGACAAAAACAAAGTAAAATGTCCATCTTGGATCCATGCTTATCGAGACAGATTAACAGGCGAATTAATGCTTTGGCCGAAATTTCGTGGTGATGGAAAAGACGCATATACCCCTACATTAAACAATGTAATTTCAACATGGAGCAATCCTGGCGTTGTTACAAGTAAAAAACAAAAAGTTTACCTGTCTATTGAAATAATTTCCCAACAAAACGATTCTTTGATTTTTAATGTATATATGGATAGCGCCTTTGCCATTCTTTCGCCCCCGGGTAAAATTCAAGATTTGGTTCTGGTAAGTTCTGCAAATAATCATCCTCTATTAAAATGGTCACCTAATAAGGAGCCTGATTTTGCTTATTATGAGGTATGGAAGAAGAAAAATAACATAAATTTTTTCTTGTTTGATACAACATCAAATCCTTTTTATGAGGATGTAACTGAACAAATTGTAACCGGGCCAACTCAATCTAATGAGCAAGTTGCTGAATATAAAGTAAGGGCCGTTGATGTACAGCAAAAGAAATCGTCATTTTCAGACGTGGTAAACACTCGAGTTAAAGGAAGACCGTTATTTAAATTTGCTAATATGGATACTTCTATAAACAAAGAATTGTTTTCTCTAAAATGCTATCCAAATCCAGCAAATTCTCGGTTTGTGATTGAGTTTGCAATTCCTTTTTCTGGAAAAGTGAAGGGTGTAATTTATAATGCTCTTGGGCAAGTTGTCACAAATCTTTTTGATGGTTTTTATGGCGAGGGATCCCACACGTTTTTCTGGGAAGGTGTAACATCAACTGGAAATACTGTTAGCTCAGGCTATTATTGGGTAGCAATAACGTGGAATAAAAAAACTATTGTTCAACCAATCCTTCTTTTAAGATAATTTTTCAGGAGAAATATAAGATGAAATTGCAATGGCTTCTTTTCTCCCTTATTCCAGTGTTGCTGTTTGCCCAGTCACCGCTGGACTTCTTCCCCCATCAAGTGGGGGATCAGTGGGTGTTCGAGAGAGGTTTTTGCCAGGACTATGGCCAAAACTGTTCAGATCCGGACACGTTCAGCGTAAAGATTACCAGGGATTCTACCGGTCTGGATGGAAATACCTATGTTTTTGTAAGCCTCACCTGGCATTCTTTAAAAAGCCGTGGTTGGAAATTTTTCCGGCCTGGTGAGAACAGCCCTGCTTATGTAGAATTTTCACAGCCCACATTTAAAGTTGATTCTGCCGCGGCCATTGTCTGGGCGCGGCTCAAGCATTTTCTTTATTTTCA
>CAZMEG010000443.1:0-3593 GCA_964565205.1 uncultured Cytophagia bacterium | reverse complement strand
GTTCAATATTATTAATAAATTTTGAGTTTTGTGAAACCCTAAAATTATAAGAAAAAGGAGGGAGAAGGATGGATTTTCAGAGGGGAAAGTGGGGGGTTTTATTTATATTTACGTTTGTTACTTCCATAATGGCTCAGAACCGCACGTTGAATCGTCCATTTCAACCTGTGGTCATAACGGGTGATTTGTTTGAGGAGTTTACTTCAGCACCCATAGATCAGCTTTTCCTGTTTGCCTATCGCACGGCAACAGGTGTTTTTGAGCAAATACCGTTTCAATGGGATGAAAAAGATGTGAACGGGGACTATTTTATGCCCGATGACGGTTTGCTGGATGCCAACGATGAACTTGTTTTCATGACCAGAGACGCCGGCGACAAAGCTCCGGTGTTGCCCGGCCCGTGGATTAATGATGTGGAATCTACCACATTTCCTCGCTATGAAATTGAGCTTACCGACCCGCTGGATGGTTCCAAAGCCTGGGTCTATCTATACCGCTCCAGCACTCTTGTACCTGACCCCGGTGTATTAAATTATGTTGATTACTTTGCTTCAAATACAGGCAATGCTGGTGAGGATACCATTCGCAGTCGTTACTATGAACTGGTGAACGATCGCACCGGATTCCCCAAAGATTTAACCATACCGGTAAGCGCAGGTGGCAACGGTGAGGAGATTCTTGATGTCTTAAAATTCAGAGCTAACACTTCCCTGGCCAATATCGATGAATCTAATATTACGGCCAATTCAATTCCGTTTAAAGATGGACAGGTTCGAGTGTTACGCCAGATTGTTGGCACCTTGAAAGTAAACCTCCCGTTTCCTTTACCCGACCTTGATCTGGATTTTAATACACCACCGGCCTTTTATTATCCCTTTTCAATAAGTATTGATATTGATATTCCAGATTTGCCAGTTAGTGTTTCATTAGCTCGTGAATCCATCGATCTGAATGCCAATGCCACAGGGATGAAATTTGTTAATCCCCATAATCCATCTCCCGGTCTTACAATAGATGGTGTTCCTGACTCACCGGATCTCACCATTGATGATCTGTTGCCGGGCAATAACTGGATGTATATTAATGGCCCCGAAGGCACCATTGTGCATTTTTTCCCAACCGATCCAACCCTGGGCAATACGCGTCAGCTATTTTATATGGACGACAATAGCATCAACAATAATGATACCGGCGATAAAATGTCTTACGGAGACACGGGTGTTCAGATTAGCGGTTCTATTTCCGGCTCCTTTTCCCTGGATTATAAAGGCTATTTTCTGGATAGCAATCAACCGAGTTCTATTGGCAATACTTTAGCTCAATTTGAGCAAAATCCCATTACCATTGACACGACCTCTCAGCGTTTTCCCGAGGTTGTACCCGTTGAGCTGGTTTCATTTACTGCTTCTGTGCAAAATAGTACCGTGCATCTGGTCTGGCTCACTGCCACGGAAACCAATAACTTTGGCTTTGAAGTGCAACGGAAAATACAATCGGAAAGCGACTGGTTGAAGATTGCTTTTGTACCGGGTCATGGTACCACAACCAAACCGGTTCGCTACGAATATGTGGATCGTGACCTTTTACCTGAAACTTACAATTACCGCCTAAAACAAATTGACACCGATGGAACATTCACTCTCTCTGATATTCTGACGGTTGTGGTAAAGGCGCCACAATCTTTTGCTTTGAAATCAAATTATCCCAACCCGGTAAATCCACAGACCTGGATTGAATATCAACTACCTCAGAGTCCTGAAGTAATAGGCCAGAGAGCCATCCTGAAAATCTACAATCTACTGGGTCAAACAGTTCGTACCCTGGTGGATGAAGTGCAGAGCCCTGGTTTTTATCGTGTGGCCTGGGATGGTACGAACGAGGCGGGAGAACCGGTGAATTCGGGTATCTATATTTATCGATTACAATTTGGTTCATTTGTACAAACACGTAAGATGATTGTCATTCGATAGACAGCGAAATATTCAATTTGGATATGGCAAAATATTCGCCCAAGATCCCGGAATGGCCTGAGGATGAACGACCGCGAGAACGCTTGATTAAGCTGGGGCCCGATAAACTTTCCGATGCAGAAATTCTGGCCATTCTATTGCGCGTTGGCAATCAAGAAACCACTGCTATCGATCTGGCTCGACAGATTCTCAATGAATTTGGCGGATTTCAAGGTCTGGATGCACGCTCAGTAGCTGAGCTGTGTCAAATTAATGGCATAGGTCCCGCCAAAGCGGCTCAGATCAAGGCGGCTCTGGAAGCCGGGAAACGGATGTTTCTGGAGGAGAATCGTGTAAAGGACAAGGTGGCTTGCAGTGATGATGTCTACAAAATGGTAAGTCCGTATCTGAGCAATCTGGACCGGGAAGTTTTCAAAATAATTCTTTTAACCAGCCGTAACAGTGTGATTCTGGAGAAGACCATCTTCGAAGGTAGCCTGACCGAAAGCATTGTCAGTCCCCGTGAGATCATTAAAGAAGCAGTGAACCACGCCGCTGCTTCCGTGGTATTTGTGCATAATCACCCCTCCGGTAACCCGGAGCCCAGTGACGAAGACAAGCGAGTAACCCGTTTATTAAAAAACGCCTGTGAAATGGTAGGTGTGCGAGTACTGGATCATATCATAATTGGTGCTAAAAGCTATTACAGTTTTGCCGATGCCGGACTCTTATGATTCCTGGCAAGATTTCTCTTCGCGAAGAATCTCAGGAGATGGGCTTTTGGTTAGTTGTTGGTTGTTAGTTGAGTATTTCGAATGCAAAGAAAGACGTCAAGGCAAAAGGAGTTATGGAGAGCTGGAGTACTGAAGAAAATGAATGTGCTTAGTCTTTACTGTCATATTGTAAGCATCTTTTTATGATTTTAACAGAATACATTTCACGCAAAGACACAAAAACTCAAAGGAAAATAATTAAGAAAGAAATAATTGGTCCTGGCTTTTCGCATATTGTTTGAAATAAAAAATCTTTGCGTTCGCTGCGTCTTTGCGTGAGTTTTTATTAGGAGCGCAAAAACCACTGGGGTTGATTTCTTGGCAAGGTTCCGATGCGCGAAGAATCTCAGGAGGTGGGCTTTTGGTTAGTTGTTCGTTGTTAGTTGAGTATTTCGAATGCAAAGAAAGACCTAAAGGCAAAAGGAGTTATGGAGTGTTGGAGTACTGGAGAAATGAATGTGCCAGTCTTTACTGTCATATTGTAAGCATCTTTTTATGATTTGGACAAATTGGAGTATAAAGCAGAGAACAGTCGTGGCAATAAAAAGATTCTTTCAGAATGACAGTTAGAGACTTTGGAAGGTAAGGGGTTGTGTAGAGTGGTGATGATCTCAGGAGGTTAGGCTGAGGCATGGAGATCCTTCGCACAGCAGGTTGGTTGCCGAGAGTAGAATCAGGTGCTTTATGTGTTCAGGATGACGAACAAGGAATGAAGAACGCCGAAGGAAGATTTATTTCATCATTCGGCGTTCCTTGTTCAGGATTCATAATTCAAGGGGATGGATGGGCTTTTGGTTAGTTGTCCTTTGTTAGCCATTGTACAGAAATCTTAAAAATGAGAAAGGAAGCGACAGATGAATTCTTCCAAATC
>CAZMEG010000442.1:0-3595 GCA_964565205.1 uncultured Cytophagia bacterium | reverse complement strand
CCAGCTCATACTCGATGGTGGTTTCGGAGTTTACCCCGTTGGATAGAATCCCATGGCTTTGCGAATATCCTCCGGAAAAATTATCCAACGGGGTGAAGGGGTTGGGATAGTTGGGGTAGAGGGTGAATCGAAAAGAATTTTCTACTTCGGTTATCTCCGGGACAGCTACGATCCCATTAAAAAGGTTTAGAATAATTCCACCGTGCCCTAGAATCCATCCGTGCTGTGGATCGGTGAAATGGACACGATAAAGGGGGGCATTAGTTGGAACTTCAATTTCCTGCCAAATTCTTCCACCATTGGAAGTATAAAGGATCTTGCCTTTGAAGCCACTTCCAACCACCCAGCCGTGGTTTTTATCGATAAAATAAACACTCCGTGGTCGAGCGTAAATGGGTGCAGAATGTGATTGCGCAACCCAGGTTAACCCACCGTCGCTGGTTTTATATATATAGCTGTCATTTCCATAATACCCAATCACCCATCCATCTTGAGAATTGATGAATTGTAAATCCAAGATAGCTAACCCTTCAGGACGTGGTAAAATCCGCGACCAATTTATCCCGCCATCATGGGTTTCTAATAATCCATTTAAACATGCTGCCCAACCCGAATCAGGTGTAACGAATTGAATAGACATGAATTCATCTGTTTTTGAATCTTGCCATTGCACAAACCAGGAATCGCCTCCGTCTTTAGTGTGGAAAATTTTATTTCCTGATACAAACCAACCCAAGGAATCATTTACAAAATAAATATTAAAGATTCTGTGCAGGCTGTCAATTTGCGAACTCCAGCTATGGCCGCCATCAAAGGTTCGATATAAACCTCCCCAACCAGAGCCATAGGAAGTACCGATCCATCCATGTAAAGGGTCATTGAACCAGACGGCAAGAATATCAAAAATATCATGACCAAAATCATCTACCTTGATTTTTTTCCAGGTTTGCCCTTCATCGGTTGTTTTTAACAGAGCTTTAGATGCCGATGCAAAACCAATTTCATGATTCCACATAAAAAGGTCCATCCCTTCACCAACATCTAAAATGGTATCGGAAGACCTTCTTGTCCAGTTGAGGCCGCCATCGGTTGATGTGAGAAGCACACCCAGGTAACCGCAGCCCCATAAAGTAGATTTACCATTATAAGTGATTTGGGTCAAATAATCTTCACGGTCCATATTATCCCAATGTTCACCACCATCGTTGGTGAAAAATATCCACCCTCCGGCTATGGCCCAACCTGTTAATTCATTCTTAAATTCCATATCAGTGAAATAATTGTAGACAAAAGAACCTCCTACGTTTAATTGCTGTTCCCAAGTTAAACCCCCGTCGCTGGTTTTAAAAAGATGACCACTAAGATGATTAGGACCGGAAACACTTCCAATGGCCCAACCAATGTTCTCATTAATAAATATTACTTTTTGAAGAAACAAACGGTAGTAAGGTGACTGTAAAGTAATAACTTGCCAATTATAACCTCCATCCCCCGTTTTGTAAACTCTATTACCACCAACTAACCAACCGAGGAGAGGGTCCAGAAAATAGAGATATGAGATAACAGATTGTAAAGTTGAGCGAATTTCGAAGGTTTTCCCACTATCTATGGTATAATAAATGGTGCTATCTACTGCCACCCAACCAGTTTTTTTGTCTAAGAAAAAGATGGAAATACGATCCCCTGGTAATTTCAACTGTTGTTTCCAGGAAATGCCTCCATCCGAGGTTTGATACAGATAGACTTGATTCTCCTTTTGACCAGCGACCCAACCCAGATTTTCGTTTATAAACTGGATTTTATTTATGTCAATCCTACGAGGAAAGGATAAGAGTTCCCAATCGATCCCAGCATTGACTGTTTTAAGGAAACTTCCTTGCTCTCCGGCAGCGTATCCCACCGTTGATGAAACCGCCTGAATATCCCACAAAGGATTTCCCTGCGGCTTCGGATTTTGCCATTGCCATGGTTGCTGTGCTAAAAGAGTCGAGATCCAGGTTAAAATAAAACAAACTATTTTAAATTTAACATTCATCATAAGCTTTATCTGAGCAAAATCATTTTTTTTCTAATTACAGTATCTCCAATTCTCAACTCGTATACATATACCCCACTGGCCAAGCTCCTCCCTCCACGCTCTCCGCTACCATTCCACTGAACCCGGTATCTTCCCACTGGCTGCCATTCATCCACCAGCGTTCGAATGCGCTGGCCGAGCAGATTGTAAATGGTAAGCCGCACTCGCCCCGGCTCAGCCAGCTCATACTCGATGGTGGTTTCGGGATTGAAGGGGTTGGGGTAATTCTGGTGGAGGTGAAATTGTACCGGTATCCGCTCATCTCCTTTTACATCGGTGGTGAGTTGTGGTCGGTAGAGCCAGACCCCCGTGCCTGCCGTGGCCAGGAACACCAGAGAACGGGGTGGTTGTGCATTTAAGTCTTCTACCATCACCTGAATATCTGTAACCCCCGCTAAAGGCTGACCTTCCGGTGGTAAAACAGAGGTCCAGGTCTTGCCCGCATCTCTACTGTGATAAAAGGCAAAGCTGTTTCTTTCTCCAATGCCCCCGGCATAAATATTTTCCGGTACAAAGGGATCTACGGCTATGGCCTTAAAAATCACCAGCCCCGGTGCAAGTCCGGTGCTCTTCCAGCTTTTACCACCATCCGGGGTCATGATCACGCTACCGCTCAGACCGACATAAACGGAATCGGGATGCAGGGGATGAATGGCCAGGCTTAACCCGGTGAATCTTATCTCATTTGGGAAAAAAATAATGTTCCAGGAACGACCTTTATTTATGGACTTAAAAGCGGCCAGCCTGTTTCCAGCAACACCTACTGCCCAGGCCAGATTTCCATGCCAGTGGGGGTGTACATCCATAGCATTAACAAACGCTGGCGAATCCACCTTAGCTTCCTGCCAGAAGTTCTGCCAGCCCCCCTGATATAACCCTCGATCTCCACCGAGAAGGGAAGGTTCGGGTGGCTCCTGTCCGGAAAAATAGTAGCTGTCCAGAGCCCAGATTCTCTGCAAACGGTTTTTATCGATGCCGCTATCGGCAGGCACCCAGGTGGTATCAATTTCAAAAAATAAGTCGTTGCTATACAACAATGTGGAATCACCACTGGCGTAATCCGGTTGAACCGCGGTGAGAATCCGTAACGCCTCCCTGGGGCCCACACCCCAGTGCTGTACCGTCATCGCCGTGATGAATTTTTTCTTTAAGCCCATATTTTGCCAGCCGGAAGCAGTGTCTTCAATGGCCCTTACAAACACACCGTTTGATTTAGTAGCGGCAAAAAGTTTTGTAGATAAATGTGAGAAAGGGAATAGAGGAGAATCGAACTCTTCAGCCGCCAGAGAGATTACCACCTCGTTTTCCAGACCAAAGGGTTCTAAAGAATTCTGGGCATTCAAAAGTCCGGGAATGATAATTAAAAGAACCATGACTGACAATTGCTTTTTCATGGAATTCTCCTTAAATAGAAGGTACTCTATTTTAATAAACGAATGACAAGCTCATTTCCCCCATATGGTACTGCATTATTTATTATCATTTTTCTTAACGAAGGTTGAGTTTGCAGGACTATCT
>CAZMEG010000441.1:0-3598 GCA_964565205.1 uncultured Cytophagia bacterium | reverse complement strand
TTTTGATGCCTGGCCGGCGCCACGGATGGCGGCCAGATGAAAAATTACATCAAAACAAAAAAGACTTACATACCCAACATCAATCTAAATTTAAATGTACGAGGACTTTCTCAATCGGCTACTTTAGCCATCAATCAACGCTGTCAACAACTCATTCAACAGGGGAAAGAAGTTTTTCGCTTGGGACTCGGGCAGTCGCCATTTCCTGTTCCCGAACCAGTTGTGGAAGCTCTGAAAGCGAACGCTCATAAAAAAGATTATCTTCCCGTAGAAGGGCTTTATGAATTACGTCGGGAGGTGGCCGAATATTATCAACGTAGCCAGGGACTTACCCGGGATCCGGAGGATGTACTTATTGGTCCTGGATCAAAAGAATTGATGTTTCTTATTCAGTTAGTTTATTATGGGGATCTGGTTATACCCACTCCAAGCTGGGTTTCTTATGCTCCACAGGCTCAAATTATAGGTCGGCCGATAAACTGGATTTCGACCGAGCCGGAAAATTGCTGGCGCTTGTATCCAGAAAAAATTGAAGAATTATGTCGAAAAGACCCGGAGCGCCCAAGAATTGTGATTTTAAATTACCCCAATAATCCTACTGGCTGCACATATAATCTGGATGAATTAAAAGCTATTGCCCAGGTGGCAAGGAGATATCGGGTGATTTTGCTTTCAGATGAAATTTATGGTGAATTGCATCATAAAGGTCATCATGTTTCAGTAGCCCGGTTTTACCCTGAAGGTACAATCATTAGTAGTGGTTTAAGCAAATGGTGTGGTGCCGGTGGTTGGCGATTAGGTACTTTTGTATTTCCCCCATCACTTCGCTGGCTTCTTAATGCTATGGCAGCCGTGGCCAGTGAAACCTACACATCCACTTCTACGCCTGTACAGTTTGCGGCTGTTCGTGCGTTTCAGGGTGGCCCGGAAATTGAAAAATATCTCTGGAATTCCCGGCGCATTTTACGTACCCTTGGGCGTTATATTATGACAAAATTTCGAGAAGTGGGTATCTCGGCCCCGGATCCTCAGGGCGCCTTTTATCTGTTTCCCAATTTTGAAGCTTTTCGAGCCGCTTTAATTGCGCGGGGCATTTACACAAGTGAGCAACTATGTAATTGTTTGCTGGAAGAAACGGGCGTGGCTATTCTCCCCGGTAGTGCTTTTGGTTGTAAACCGGAAATATTAACCGCTCGCCTGGCGTATGTGGATTTTGACGGAGAGAATGCATTGAAAGCTGTGGAATCCATTCCGCCACACCGACAGATAAATGGTGAATTTATTCATAAACACTTCAATAAAATTGTAACTGCAATTAATCGATTGTGTGCATGGGTTGTTGATCTACAACATGCCCATATTGAACTTTAGTAGTTAGGTAGCTTCCGAAAAAATCATGTCCCTTACATTGCTCATAAACTTTGTTGAAAAGAAGTTGGATGCACTATAATTTCATATTTCCCAGTGGGTTAATGGATTATGAAAATAAATCATAAAAATTTTATTTATAATTCAGATTCTGAAATACTCTGGCGACCATCCGACTCCAGAATTAAAAATTCTAATATGACGCATTTTACCCTCTGGTTGAGTGAAAAAGTCGGTAGAAAATTTCCAGACTATGCTTCATTACATAAATGGAGCGTAGAAAATATAGAATCTTTCTGGGAACATTTTGTCCAGTATACAGACATCATTCATAGCCAGAAATATCGTCAGGTGCTGGATAGTCATAAAATGCCGGGTGCAAAATGGTTTGACGGGATGTGTTTAAATTTTGCGGAAAATATTTTAGGGCGTGATTTTCAGGGAGTTGCCATAAAATACCAGATCGAGCCCGGTGATGCCAAGCATCATTATGAAAGCCATTTTGCTGGCCAAATAACTTTTGATCAATTGAAAAAACTTGTTGCCAGGTGTGCACGAGGTTTAAAACAGGCTGGAGTCAAGACGGGGGACCGGGTGGCCGGTTATGTAGCTAATGTACCGGAAGCCATGGTTGCCTGTCTGGCCTGTGCCAGTCTCGGTGTGACCTGGAGCAGTGCTTCGCCGGATTTCGGTCTGGAGGCCCTTTGCGACCGCTTTGCACAGGTGCAACCCCGTCTTATTTTCGCTTCCACACACTATCGATATAATGGTAAAATATTTCGGACCGATAAAATCGTCAGCCAGTTACATAAACATCTCCCTTCGGTGGAGACCATCGTTTCTATTCCATATCCCGTGGATGAGGCTCACCTCATGGGGGACATTTCCTGGGATGAATTTCTCGGTGAGGACGATGACCCTGCTTTGCATTTTGAGCAGGTCGATTTTAACCATCCGTTATTTATTTTATTTTCTTCAGGAACTACCGGGGCACCCAAGTGTCTGATTCATGGAACCGGGGGCACCTTAATTCAGCACAGGAAAGAACTGCAATTACATTGCGACTTAAAGCGAGGAGATTTTTTACTCTATTTTACCACCTGCGGCTGGATGATGTGGAACTGGCAACTGAGTGCTTTATCATTAGGCGTCACCATTGGATTATATGATGGCAATCCCGGTTATCCTGAATTAAGCACTATATGGAAATGGGTGGATCAAAATCGAGTTACCCATTTCGGTACCAGCGGGCGATATATCGAAAGCTGCATGAAAGCCCAGCCCCCTATTAAACCGGGAAGTCTTGGCGAATTTAAAAATCTGCGCTCTATATTTTACACCGGGTCACCTTTATCTAAAAATGGTTACCGGTGGATTTATAATGTGGTAAAAAAGGATGTACATCTGGCCGGTATCAGCGGGGGAACCGATATCATCTCCTGTTTTGTGCTGGGCAATCCTAACCTGCCTGTGCGCGCCGGTGAAATTCAATGTAAAGGACTGGGGGTAGATGTGGTAGCTTTCGATGAAAACGGGCAGGAAATCGTGGGACAACCTGGGGAACTGGTTTGTCGCCAACCCCTGCCTTCTATGCCCCTCGGTTTTTTAAATGACCCGGAGAATAAAAAATATTTAGAGGCTTATTTTAATGTATATCCAGGCGTTTGGCGTCACGGCGACTATGTTGAATTCACCAGGCACGGGGGCGTGATCATTTACGGTCGCAGTGATGCCACTTTGAATCCCGGCGGAGTACGGATTGGCAGTGCAGAAATTTATTCCGCGCTGGATCATCTGGACTTTGTCCAGGGAGCGGTGGTGGTAGGCTGGGTTCCACCTAACCAATCTGATGAAGTCGTGGTTCTATTTGTGGTCCTACCAGAAAATGTTACGTTAAATGAAGATCATAAAAAAATGATTCGACAAACCATTCGGGAGAAATGTTCTCCCCGCCATGTTCCGGCTCATATTTTTCAAATCAGGGAAGTGCCGGTTACGCGCAGCGGTAAAACGGTAGAACTAAGCGTCAAAGCCATTCTTAACGGAAAAACGGTCGCTAATCGCAGTGCCCTGGCGAATCCACAGGTACTGGATGAATTCGAACAAATCCGAAAGACGCTGGTGTCGAAATATTCAGGATAAGAATTTATTTTTTAGAGATATATTTTGTAACTTATTTAAATTTGAACGAAGGCTTGGGGAGTATTGGAATATTGGAATAATGGAAGAA
>CAZMEG010000440.1:0-3612 GCA_964565205.1 uncultured Cytophagia bacterium | reverse complement strand
GTACGTTCTGAAACGCCCAGTTCGCGGGCGGCAGCCGATTGATTCCAATCATATTTATTTAGAGCCTCAAGCAAAATATATTTTTCAAAAGTTGCTTTCATGGACTTAATATCCTGCTTGAAGGTATCGGCTAAATTGGTCATGAAAGTATTGAGGTATTGGGGTTGGAGGTTGGCCGGTAATAAATCCGGTGTAAGATGTTCTGCCTCGTGTGGGGCGAGAATGACCATGCGTTCTATCACATTTTCAAGCTCACGAACATTTCCAGGCCAGGAATAGTTCTCAAGGTAGGCAATGGTTTCCGGTTTAAATCCAGACAAAGTCTTACCATATTTGGGGCCTATCTTTTCAAGAAAATAATTGGCAAGAAGGGGGATATCTTCTTTTCGTTCTCGCAAAGGGGGTAAGTGAATGGTTACTACATTCAATCGATAGAATAAATCTTCCCTGAATTTTCCTGCTTTTACTCGATTGCGTAAATCATCGCTTGCCGCTACAATAATTCGCACATCCACTTTGCGAACCCGGGTGGCACCTACCGGACGAATTTCTCCGGTTTCAATTGCACGCAGGAGTTTACTCTGAACCTCCAACGGCATGTTGACGATTTCATCCAGAAATAGTGTGCCTCCCTGAGCTTCTTCAAACAGCCCTTTTTTATCTTTTTGAGCCCCGGTAAAAGCCCCTTTAACATAACCAAAAAGTTCGCTTTCCAGGAGGTTAGTCGGTAAAGCTCCGCAATCCACTGCCACAAAAGGGCCGTTTTTACGGGGCCCGTTATAATGAAGCACTCTGGCAACCAGTTCTTTGCCTGTGCCACTTTCGCCTTCCAACAGTACCCGACTTTCGGTGGAAATAATGCGATTAAGCAGGGTAAAGACTTCCTGCATTTTAGGACTGTGACCAATGATTCCATAAAGTTCATAATGGTTTTTTACTTCCTGGCGCAAGCGAATCATCTGATTGAAAACTTCTTCGTGCAATTTAGCGTTTGTAATAAATTGCGCACACTGGGAGGCTAAAATTTCCATAAGATGTAATTCACGCTGACCAAACTTTTTTTGTCGATTCAAATGTATTAGATTAATAACCCCGATGATCTGATCTCGTAATTGCAAAGGCACCGACAAAACAGAAGAAACTTTTAGATATTTTGAATGAATCTGTGCTGTGCCGAAAGTTTTGGTCAAATCGTGGGTTAACAGCGTCTTTTGAAATCGGGAAACCCAGCCAGCCAGCAGAGAATTCAGGTAATGGTCTAAGATTTTACCCTGGGGTTCACTTTGCCGCACTAATGTTTTAATTTCAGAGCCACCTCTGGGGTCAAATACAATGATGGTGCCCTCATCGGCGTTGCATAATTTAATGGCTTCATCAATAGTGCGTTCTAAAATTTCGTTAAATTGGAGCGAAGAACATAAAGTGTGAAAAATTTTATGCAGGTATTGATAGTCCTTTAACTGATTCTGTAAGGTTTCGATTTGACCCTGTAACTTTTTCAGTTTTTGGTTTTGTTTTACCATTTAGAAAACAAAATTAGGGTTGTTTAAAATGTAATTAATGAAAAAAGCGAAGTCAAGTTAGAATTAGCAAAGGGAATGCCAAAATTTCCTTGCACAATTACCTTACATTTTGTAAAATAAGACAAGTCAAAACTTTAAAGAAAAGATGAGCACGACATCCAATACAAATTCCAGATTAAATGGACAGGAAATCCAGAAGAAAGAGAGGTTTTTTAACTCTTCAGAGGATAGCTCTCAATTACTAAAATTAAAGCGTGCCAAACAATATAACCGCATAAAACTCACCATTTCTCTTATTGAAATGGTTGTATCTTTTGCTATTTTAGTGGTTCTGGTAGTCGGTGGCTGGTCGAAACAGTTCGAAGCATGGGCATACAACGTAACCACAAATCCCTATTTTGCTCTTTTAATCTTCGCTGGCATTATTGGTCTGGTGGAAGGGATATTTTTATTTCCTTTCAGCTTTTATTCCAGCTTCATCCTTGAACATCGATTCAACCTTTCCAATCAATCGTTGCTTGACTGGTTTGTGGAAGAAATCAAAGGCTTTGCGATTGGTCTGGTTATTTTCACACCCTTACTTCTGATTTTCTACTATTTTTTACGGAGTTTTGGAGATTTCTGGTGGCTACCGGTAGCTGCCACCATGTTCTTTTTCAGTGTATTGCTTGCCCGATTAGCCCCTATTTTGATTTTTCCCTTATTTTATAAATTTGAACCTTTACCCGATTCATCCTTAAAAACCAGAATAGTAGAACTTTGCCAGAAAGTTGGAATGCGTGTGGAGGGAGTGTTTAAATTCAATCTAAGTAAAAATACCAAAAAGGCCAACGCTGGATTTACGGGTCTTGGAAAGACCAAACGTATTATTTTAGGAGATACCTTACTGGAAAATTACACCGAAAATGAAATAGAAACGGTGTTTGCTCATGAACTGGGACATTATAAATTTCATCATATCAGGAAAAGTATTGTCTTAGGATTTGTCAGTAATTTTCTGGGACTTTTTATTACCAGTATTTTTTATAAAAAGTCGCTCCATTTATTTGGCTTTTCTACCATAGATCAGCTCGGGGCTTTACCGCTTCTTACTTTATATTTGACTCTTTTTGGCCTGATTGTTATGCCCGTACAAAACGCTATTTCTCGAAAATTTGAACGCGAAGCAGATACTTTTGCTGTAAAATTTACAGGTAAGAAAGAGGATTTTATTTCAGCATTACAGAAACTTTCTGAACAAAATCTTGCAGATCCGGAGCCTCATCCAGTGGTGGAATTCATGTTTTATAGTCATCCAGCTATAAAAAAACGATTAGCACTTGTAAATGAGGTTTAAATATATTAAATTAATTTATGCATTTTGAGAGGTCTTGAGGTAATAATTATCATGCTCGAAAAAAAACAACAAAAGTACCCCATTTCACCAAATCTTTTCAGTTTAACAGAGCGCCAGATAATCACCCTTGATCAGGAAGTGACGGGCGGAGAAGGTTGGAATTGTTACTGTCACGGTTATATTACCCACACTACCGTTTTTCGAAATAAAATTGCCGGTAAATGCAAAGACTTTAATGAGGATCACTATGTGGAAGTCGAGGTAGATGATGCACAGATTACCACATTTTGTTCCACCTGTCGCCAGGGCGAGATCTGTGTTCATGTCATCGCCCTGCTTTATTGCTGGATTTATGATAACGAAGGTTTCCTGAACATTGGCGAATCTTTAAATGATCTTGAGTCGTGGGAGAAAAATGAGCTAATAGAAATTATTGCTCGTATGGTATTTAAAGACCCGAGAAATTTATCTTTAATTGATAACACTTTTGAGGATGGGGAAGATTACGATTTAGACGGCTTGTTCAATTAAAACGACCCAACAAAATTTTCCCTTTCTATAATTTAATGCAATTTTCTCCCACCTTTTTCTGTTTCTTAAAATAAATACTTTTAAAGTTGGGTCGATTCAAACATTACCACAATATACTTTAAAAGTTTGATGGAATAATTTTTGCTCCAAGAGGGGGCAGCAATAAAAATAAGGGGTAAGATAAATCAATAAAATTCTCTTCTTTGGAGCACAATATGAGGG
>CAZMEG010000439.1:0-3614 GCA_964565205.1 uncultured Cytophagia bacterium | reverse complement strand
ATATTACGGCCTTACAACTGGCGATTTTTACTAAAACTCGATTGATAACTTTTTCAGGGCCCATGGTGGCTGTGGAGATGGCCAAGGGTATGGAACCGCTCACAGAATACTATTTCTGGCAATTATTGAAAGACCCGGAACGAAAAATTGTTGTTACAACTAAACATGGCATCAAGTTTCTTAAACCGGGTAAAGTTAGGGGACAGTTATTAGGCGGTTGTTTGTCCATGGTTTGTTCTCTACTTGGTACCCCTTACGTACCTGATTTTGATAATGCCATATTATTTTTAGAGGATATCGGTGAAGAACCTTACAAAATCGATCGCTATTTAACCCAGTTAAAATTAGCCGGAATTTTGCACCGGATTGGTGGTCTCATACTGGGGAAATTTGAAGATTGTAAACCCAGTTCCAGAACAGCCCCGAGTTTAACTCTGGAAAGAATTATTGAAGACATTACGGCTGACCTGCCAATACCCGTAGTAACCGATTTTCCATATGGTCATGTGGATATTAAGTTTACCATGCCAGTTGGAGGGAAGGTCTTAATCGATAGTGAGGAAAATAAAGTGGAGTTTGAAGAAGCCGCCGTGGTTTAGGTTTATTCCAACCAGAGTCAAAGATCATTTCTTGAGCGAAGCCTTGGGAGGTGGCCAAGCCGAGTCGAAGGCAGATTCCGTTCAGTTGAGGGGGAAATTAACTCAATTTCTCCTTTGAGAGGAAAGTACATGGAAAGGAAATTTAAAAAAATAAGAATCGCAGTCCTTGCTTCCGGACGTGGGAGTAATCTGGCGGCTATAATTGAAGCTGCGCAAAGTGGAAAGCTTGACGGGGAAGTAGTAGTGGTAATTAGTAACAAAGCTGATGCAGGAGCACTAAACATCGCAAGACAATATAATATCCCAACTTTACACTTGAGTCGCGAACAATTTTCCACAGAAGAAGAATTCGATACAGCATTTTTACGCGCTTTTGAAAAATATCAAGTAGATATAATAGCTTTAGCGGGGTATATGAAAAAGTTAAGTGCGAAAATTGTTCGTGCTTATAAAAACAAAATTTTAAATATTCACCCCGCACTACTCCCTGCCTTTGGTGGGAAAGGAATGTATGGCCTGAAAGTACACCAGGCCGTTTTAGACTATGGATGCAAAGTGACCGGCGTAACGGTTCATATTGTTGACGAGGAATATGACACCGGTCCCCCTGTTTTACAGGAATGCGTCCCGGTGTACCCTGAGGATACGCCAGAGAGCCTCGCCGCACGGGTGCTGAAAGTTGAGCATCGTCTCTATCCACAGGCTTTACAACTTTTTGCCGAAGGGCGCATTGAAGTACAGGGTAGAAAAGTAATCGTTAAATAGGGCAATACAATGTTTAAAATTAAACGTGCTTTAATCAGTGTTTTTAACAAGACCAATGTTTTGGATTTGGCCAGAGCTCTGAAAGAATTTGACGTCGAGATCATTTCTACCGGTGGCACGGCCCAACATCTGCAAAAAAATGGCATCGAAGTCACCGTGGTTGAAGCAATTACAGAGTTTCCCGAAATCCTGCAGGGGCGGGTAAAAACTCTGCATCCGAAAATTTTCGGCGGGATTCTGGCTCTTCGAGATGATCCCCAACAAATGGAAGAGCTTCAGGAACATGCCATCGGTACCATCGATCTGGTGGTAATTAATCTTTACCCTTTTGAACAAACCATCAAGAAAGCATCGGTTTCTTTACAGGAGGCTCTTGAAAACATTGATATTGGTGGTCCCTGTTTGATTAGAGCGGCGGCAAAGAATTTCCCTCATGTAGCCGTGGTTACTTCACCCGAACAGTATCCTGCTTTTATTCAAGAATTGCGGGAAACCAAGGGAGAGATAACTTACCAGACGCGTCAGAAACTGGCGGTGGAAGCTTTTCAGCGCACTTCCAGCTACGATGCCTTGATTCAGAATTATTTAGGCAAATTAGAAAATACGGAATCAATTTTCCCCTCTTACCGGACTTTTCCGATCAAAAAGATTCAAGATTTGCGCTATGGTGAAAATCCCCATCAGCAGGCGGCACTTTATGCCCGTAGTGATCAACTGTTGCAGGGCCTGGTAGCGGCGGAAAAGTTACATGGTAAGGAATTGTCTTTTAATAATCTGTTAGATTTAAACGCGGCCTGGGGTATGGTTCAGGAGTTTGAAAAACCATGTGTGGCAATCATCAAGCATAACAACCCTTGCGGTCTGGCGGTGGCAGAAGAGCTTCGTCAGGCATTTCTTAATGCACGGGCCACCGATCCTCTTTCGGCTTTCGGGGGGATTGTGGCAGTGAATCGCCCACTGGATAGCGCATCGGCCCGGGAAATGTCACAGATGTTTCTCGAAGCCATCATTGCTCCGGAGTTTGAAAAACAGAGTCTCGAAATTTTACAACAGAAAAAAAATTTGCGCTTGTTAAAATCCCGGAATTCGTTAAATTTAAATGAATCGAATCTGGACATTAAAAAAATTCAGGGTGGAATTTTGCTGCAGGAAGAGGATACGCTGACTTTAAATACCAACAACTTTAAAGTAGTAACCCGTCGTGAACCGATTAAAGAAGAGTGGGAAGCATTATTGTTTGCCTGGCGTGTGGTAAAGTGGGTGAAATCCAATGCCATCGTATTCACCACTCGAGATCGTACCCTGGGCATAGGAGCCGGACAGATGTCAAGAATAGATTCGGTGTGGATTGCCGCCGAGAAGGCCCGGAAAGCAGGGCATGATTTAACCGGGAGTGTAGTGGCCTCCGATGCTTTTTTCCCATTCCGGGATGGCATCGATTCTATTGCCCGGGCCGGAGCTACCGCTATCATTCAACCGGGCGGTTCTATTCGAGACGAGGAAGTTATTGCCGCCGCCAATGAACACAATCTAACCATGATTTTTACGGGAGTCCGGCATTTTCGACATTAAATAGAAGGGACGCTATGCAATCAACATTTAAATCTTTTTGGAATAATTTTTTTGTCAATGACATTGCCATTGATCTTGGTACAGCCAATACCCTGGTTTATGTAAAAGGTCGGGGTATAGTTATCAATGAGCCTTCCATTGTGGCGATTCGTAAAAGCGACCAGGAGGTAGTGGCCTATGGCAACGAAGCTAAAATCATGATGGGGCGCACCCCCGAAGATCTGGTTACCATCCGTCCTCTCAAGGATGGGGTCATTGCCGATTTCGATCTGGCAGAAAAGATGATTCGATATTTCATTCGCAAATCTCAAACCAGCCGTTTGATCCGGCCACGTATTGCTGTATGTATTCCTTCTGGCATCACTGAAGTAGAGAAGCGCGCCGTACGGGATTCAGCCGAACACGCCGGCGGTCGTGAGGTCTACCTAATCCATGAACCCATGGCGGCTGCCATAGGCGTGGATTTGCCCATTCATGAACCCGTGGGGAATATGGTAGTGGATATCGGGGGTGGAACCACGGAAATTGCTGTTATCTCTCTTTCCGGAATTGTTACCCATGTTTCCATTCGCATTGCTGGCGATGAAATGAACGAAGCTATTGAGCAATATTTCAAAAAGACATACAATTTACTAATTGGCGAAAATACGGCCGAGCAAATTAAAATCAAGCTGGGTT
>CAZMEG010000438.1:0-3621 GCA_964565205.1 uncultured Cytophagia bacterium | reverse complement strand
ATATAAATAAAATTTTAAAAGTCAAGCATTAGAAAAAGAGGGCAGCGACATATAATTAAAATCACTGCCCTCTCTGGAGGGAGGCGTATTATCGAGATATAGTCAGTGGTGGCTGGCTTGCCACTAAATATTTCCAGGCAGAATAGTTTTCCAGCAGGTCTTTTACAGCACGTGCCCCATTTTCACCCAGAACTTCTACTAGCAAACGGAAGTCGCGCATTTTTACATCTTCGCCTATGCGTAAATGAAGCTGCTCAACCAAATCCATAAAATTCATGTCCAGATCCGGGTCGAATTGTAATTTTAATTTTGATTGCAACTCTTCAGGATTGTACAAATAGGCACGGGCCAGAGTTTTCTTGGCAACCCTGGTAATATATTTTAAATTGTCCAGAGTTTCCTGCCATCTGGGATTGTTTTCAATTTTTTGTTGCAGGGTTAGTTCAATGTCTGTGACTTCTTGATTATAGATATTTTTAATTTTAATATAGCGTAAAAAATCGGTTGCAATTCCAGCATCGATAAGGGCCTCAGAAATTTGCTCAATTTGTTTTTCTGAAAGTTCCTGGTTGCTATTCTCTGGTGTTTTTTGCTCAACAGCGTTAATTTTTTGAACTTCAGGCTGCGATGTTGAAGATTCATTTTTGATTTTTTGTTCAAGTTCCGTAAGGACTTTTTCACGTTCTTTCAGTTTTTGCTCTTTTTCTTTTTCGGCTTCCAATTCTCTTTGTCGCATCATGATAAAATATTTGAATTCGTTATCAGTCATTTCGGAAATGGGTTTTTTCTTCAGATCTTCATATTGTAAATCTTCATTTTCTGAAAGCGATGATTTCGTTTTATCGTACTGAGGGGTTTTCTTTGGTTTAATTTTTTCTCCACGACGAAGCTTATCATACTCCTGCACAGAAAGCATGGTACCATCATCCAATTGAATACCCACAACCCTTTCAACATTAATGACCTCTCCGTATTCATAGGCATCCTTCCACTTTTTGGCACGAAAAATAATTTTATCATAATAAATATCTTTAATTTCAGCTTCAATTTTATGACCATTCATAAGGACGATTTTGACCGTCTGTTTTTCCTTAGCCGTTACCCCCAGACTAATGGCTAAAATAATGATGAACAATAATATGCGGGAAACGTTCTTCATATTTTACCTCCCTGCCACTTACTTTTTTAAAATCTAAAAGCCAGACTCACAAAAATTTTATTAACCTTGATATCCTCAATCAAATGGGTTATATCATCTGTTTCAGGAAGGGATGAATTGAATCTTTTCCAGAAGCCATGTACCAGGGCTACGTCCAGTTTCATCTGCTTGTTTAGAAGAAATCCAAGTCCTGCTGTATAAAATTGCTTGTCCTCTTCGGGTAATGCATCTTTAAAGATAGAAGGGTCACGCATATAACCAGCACGGAAGCTGAAGCCAGTGAGTGGAAGCGTAAATTCAGCCCCCAGTCGAATTCGGGCTGTCGGTCGAAATTTATCTTTAATGATGCGATTTGCTTCGTTTTTTGAGAGATTTTCAATAGGCGGTTCGGTCACAAAGCGCGCCTGAGTCCAATCGTTATATTCGATATCTCCAGAAATTACCAGATTTAATAAATGTAAAGAAGCTCCTCCTGTAAAACTAAAAGGGGTACGGATTTTATATTCAAAAAATCCTTCATCCTGAGAAACCTCGACCGAATCGTCATCAAAAACCAATTCTTCGAGCAGTGACCAGTTTTCCCTGACCTGAAAAGTTGTAGGGGTAGCAATAGTGGCTCCAAAACGCATAATTTCACCCAATCGGTAGAGGGCGCCTAATTTCACATTCCATCCTTTTATATCCGAATTCACATTTTGTTCAAGCGTAAATTTATTAAAATCATAAAGATTTATGATATCCACTTCACGAAAGGTAGAAAGCAAATCGTCGTTGCCTGTCCAGATATTCACACTTAAGCCCACAGATGTATTGGGTGCCACATCCACAGCCCCGGAGACGATCCAGGCGTTCAGGCTGCCTTCTTCCAGGTCTTTCCAGGCCTGATTCACGGAATCATCCGGGGTTGAATTAAACCAGCGAAAATCAAAATTGGAATCGAGGCTGGAAATACGATTATATCCAAAAGAGAAAACCAGACTACCTCGAACTGTAGGTACTGGAAAAGCCAGACCCAGATTATTTAATTTTGTGAAGGACAAATTATCTTCCCTGTTTAACAAATTCATTTGAGAAGTATTTTGCTTGATTAAATGACTGAGAGAACCTAAAATTTCCACTCTGCGAATATCTGCCAGGGCAGCCGGGTTCCAGAAAGAGGCCGTGTAATCCCCACCTATTGAGGTAAAAGCTCCGCCCATTCCAATAGCTCGGGCCCCGGTGCCAAGTTGTAATCCAAATTGAAATTGCTCAAGTTGAGCATTACCATGTCCTGTGAGTGCAGTAAATAAAAAGAAACCCATCAATAAAACTATTTTCCTGGACATGATATTCTCTCCCACCTTTAAATTGTGATATTAATGCCTTCGAGTTCTTCTGGAAAAGCTGCCGGATTTCGATGAAGAACTTTTACTGCTGCTTGAGAAATGTTTAAAAGTGTTGTTACTTTTGCTCCGTTTAAAACTACTATGATGGCCTTTACTGGTAAAGCTTTTGTGTTTATTTAAAGAAAAATGAAAATGTTTTGTTGAATGATGACGTCTCCGCTGTTTTGCCGAAAATTTTGCTTTATGTCTTGTTGGTTTACGTATAGATTTATTCCCCTTGGATGCATTAAATTTTTTATTTCTATTTTCTTTAACCCGAAGGACCTGGGCTTCAGAATTGGATAATTTTTTGCGGCGTTTATTTTTTGATCCTTCAGAAATTGTAGCTTTTTCAATTTCTTTGACAGGCTGTACCTTGTAAATATTTAACCGTTCTTTCGAAGGTCTACGGCGCCGCCGTGTCTGCTTGGAGTGAGTACTCCGGGGTTTTTGTGATCGATATCCTTTGGAATTGCTTACGGCCGGAGGAGGTTGATAGCCAAAATCATCGACAAACCGGTTACCACGTCGTGAAAAGGGACGCTTTTTAACAGGTATAGACTTTCCACCTGAACCTACGAAGAAATCGGGTCCAAAGAAATGATGAACACCGATAGCAAAGAAGTGTCTTGAATAATATGGGCTTCCGTAATAAAAGTAACTATAGGTTGGGCACCACAATAATGGATCATAGAAAAATGGATCGTAATAATATCCTATGAAGAAATCAAAATGGCTGGGATAAACTGTGTAATAATCGTAATTCCAATAAGGTGGAAAAACAAAAAACGGATCGTACCACCATGGTGGACCAAAAAATCCATAATAATTAATATTATAATGGTAATGCCGGACAGGAGGTGGTTGCGTATAGTTTTCTTCTTCTGATTCGTATTCCTCCTCTGGGTATTCCTCTTCTGCTGTGTAAGACTCTTCTGTCACCACACGTTTTTTAGCTATTTGTGTATAGCATGCATTTAATAAAAACAAAGAAATAACCCCAATAAATAACCAGCTTAAAATTATTTTCAATGGCTTCATGATTTACTCGCCTCCTCTCTAATCCATTACAAATAAAAACTTAGCAAAGCCTATACC
>CAZMEG010000437.1:0-3623 GCA_964565205.1 uncultured Cytophagia bacterium | reverse complement strand
AAAGGTAATTATTTCAAAAAGACGAGACGTCTCACCTGCTGAAAATGATTCTGTAGAGATGTATTTAGCGGTTGGCCTTCCATCTTCAACAGATATATCCCACTTGAGACTGAATGTTGAGCCTCGTCCAGGCCATCCCAGGCGACTCGGTAAATGCCGGGGGGAAGGACCCCATTCCGTAAAGTGCGAATAAGACGCCCGCGGATATTGTATATTGTTAATTTTACATGTGAATTAACCGGTACATGAAAAGTAATCGATGTATGAGCATTAAACGGGTTTGGATAATTTTGAAACAAGGCAAATTTTTCTGGAGATCGGTTGGCCTCAGGGCCCGATGTAATAGCCGTAGGATTGGGAAAGAAAAAGTTTAAAATGCGCCCCATCACCTCCTTACGGATTTCTTCGCCTTCAATAGTTTCAAATGGAAATGCCAGGTAAACTATTTTGCCAATTTTATCGCTTTCTCCAAAGGTTCCTTCAAATTGAACCCCGGCATTCTGATTAGTGGAATATTTTAAACATACCTTACTCCCTTCGCCAAAAGGCTGAATGAAATCGGGTGAATCTTCCGGGTAAGGGGACTTTCCAAAGTTGAATTGTAATCCCTCAAATATTGTCTCTTCCACCCCTGTGACTTCCTGACTGTCTGCTGTGTTGCCTTCATAATCGGCTTTCAAATATTCATGTAAAAAAGTTTCATCTTCGGGTGTGGATTGGCCCGATTGGCTATCCGGGTCCAGGTCCCAGGCAATTTCCGACCCGCTGACAAACAAACGGCCGCCATTTTCAAGGTATTGAGCAATCAGTTTCTGCTCCTCCGGACTAAAAGTTTGATCTGCGGTAGATTCATCACCGAGGAACCAGACCACGGCAGCATAATCATTTAAATCCACGGTGCTATCAACTACCGCCTCATTGGGTACGGTATCAAAACTGAAACCATTGGCTATAATAGCGCGGCCATGGATAAATGCGAAAAAGTGGCTGGGTTTGTGCCAGCTTCCACTGCTTTCCGTACGATCAAACCCGTCCACGATCAGTACTTTTTGGCGAAATTTGCCATTGCTCATACCGTAAACATCTGAAGGTTGGCTTTCATTGGGTACCGGCGCATTATCTACGGCAGTAAGGCGAAAATAAAGATCACGATTTAAGATAGCCTTAAAAGAGGTGTCCTGCTGATCGGCCTGCAAATACCTCTCGCCATTTTTTAAAGACCAGTGAAGATTGTCTGTACTGAAATACAAGCGATAACCCAGCAAATCGGATTCCTGGTTAGGATACCAGCCAATAGCCAGACCTGCCGGGATTTCTTTGACAAACCGGAGGACCGGGGGAGCCGGGGGAGTAAGATCGGCACCGGTGGTTTCTACAGCAACATAAACTGTATCGGCGTTGTGACGTGTGTCTTCTGTGAAAACCATCACCACATATTTCCCTTCAGGAAAAGCTGCGGTATTCCAGAAATTATCTCTGGTAATATCATTGGTCACAATATAAACATGACTGGTGGTACTGGAAAGGAGGTCAAAATATACCCGATGTACATAAGCATTACTGGGTTTAGTATCAAATTGAAAACGCACGCCACCATTTGGCGGTTCAAAAATTACAGCACTGGTGTCAGCGTTCAGAATCTTATAGCCAATTTTATAAGTGCCATTATTACGCCGTGAAATACGGGAAGTGGGCGGGCCATTCTGTTCATCCACTTTAACCACGATATCCACCAATCCACTAAGGGTGGTGGATGGAAATTGGAGCGTGGTTTCATTCTGGTAAAAACGTACAAATCGTATTATAGGAGGCCAGGGATCTTCCAGCGGAGTTAAACCTCTATTTTCAAGCATACTATTTTTCTCCGCGCCCAGAAATCCATTGGTAAAATGGACATGTCCAAGACCGGGTAATATGGTTCCCAAAACAGTTTGTGAAGCAAATACCGAATCACCCACAGCCAGGGCAGGATTCGGGTCGATGTGCACATAAGCCATATCCTGTACGCGTACGAAAGCATTATTGCCCTGCGAAGACACTCTGCCAATACTGGTTATGATGCCATCTTTTACAGGATAAACCGGTGAGCCATCGGGTTTGGGAATGTCAGTACCGTTGTGGAAATGATCCGCACTGCCGGTGTCACGGAACTCGGCAAAATTTCCGGTAATTTCATGACTTGCATGGAAAGGCTCAACTGGCCATGGAAATTGTTCCTGAGACCAGCTATTTGAGGTTAAGATAAAAATAAGCAGGTGTTTAAAAAAAGATTTCATTTACTGGTTTATTTTGTAAGTAAATAAAGAATTTTTAAAGCCAAGAGTAATAAGAGTCTGTTCTGCCATATAGTCGAGAGCAGGTTTGTAAAAATATTGCCCCTGAAGTGGTAGATCAGAAATAGATTTGCCCAAACGGTTAAGAATCACCAGATGTGGATGGCTAAAAATAAAGTGTCCCTTATTATAGGTGCTCCTGGCAAAAAGTAACAGAACCATCTGGGCACCGGGAGTTAGCTCCACAGCAGTAATTATCCCCTGGTGATCTCGCAAATTTTTTTTCCAGATCAATTCTCCCGTTGGTAAATCAATTAAAATAGCTTTAAAGCGATCGGCAAGTAAAGCAAACTTCCCTTCCGGTGAAAACGCATACTCACGAAAAAGGAATTCGTACCGATATAAAGGCTTGCCATTGGGGTCAAAAATCTGTGTGAGCCTGTTCATGTTTCCTTTTAAATCAATTGAATAACTACTTGCAATAAGGAAATCGCCATTTGTAGAAAAAGCCAGAGTACCAGCATTAAAGTTTTGTAGCGCTCTTTCCCACAGTTTTTTTCCGTTTTTTGTGAATAAAAACACCCGCGGTTCTCCAGAAGGTTTTGAAACACCGGCATCCACAGGAGACGCACCGCGTTTTGTAGCCAGAACCGCCAGCTTTTCTCCAGCTTCGTCCCACTGCAACTCTAATATCCTTTCCAGATCAAATGAGGCCTCCCGGAATAAAGTGATTTTTTTTAAAAGGCGGCCATTTTCTTTATAGAACCAGAGTAGCCCCGTAGCATTGAACCCGACAACTACCTGCCCCTGATCCGAAACTGCCACCATCGGTAAAGACTCGTCGGGATAGAAGGATCGTTTAATTTCATATTTATACTGGCCCTCTCCCGACATTACTGTGATTTTTAACACTTTGTTTGGCATTTGATTCTCGCGATTCAAAATAGCCAGAAATTTTCTCTTTCTTGAAACACGAAATTGCAGGAAATTCGGGGGTAAGTCAAGAACCTTTAACGGTTGTGCATCTTTATTAAACCAGGTAATTTTCTGACCTTGAATGGCTACGAAAGGAATTTCTTTATGAGAGGTGAAATACCAGGCTTTAATGTCTTCGTTAAAAGAAATCGATTGATTTAATTGAACATGAATTTGCGTTTGACTGAGCGACTGGCTTTCTAATTTCCCGGACCAAATAATGGTAAATAGTACTAAAGAAAAAAATATGATCGTCCTTATTTTCATGGTAAACAAATTATTATTTTAAACATTAAATTCAAGATAATAATTCACTATTTAAGGAATACTTCGGTGGTAATTATTGCTAAAATTTTTTGTCATTCAATATTCATC
>CAZMEG010000436.1:0-3641 GCA_964565205.1 uncultured Cytophagia bacterium | reverse complement strand
ATTCAGGCCGGAGCATTTAAAGATACCAGAAAAATGCTCCGGCCTGAATAGTGTAATAATAAACTCCGGAGGGTAAATTCTCACCTTCAAAAACTATTTTATAACTGCCGGGCACTAAATATTCATTCACCAGGGTTTTCACTTTATAGCCCAGAATGTTATAAATATTAAGTTTGACATGGGTAGCCTGTTTAATATCAAATTCAATGGTTGTGGATGGATTGAATGGATTTGGATAATTCTGTTTCAGGGAGAAATTCTCCGGAATGGACTGGCTTAACTGTTCCACGCTTACAATGGTACCCAGATCGCCATTAAACACCCATTTTTCCACAGCCCAGCCGTAATAGCTTTGAGTATAAACGGCTGGTTCTGTGGGTTCCACATCGACATCATAAACAGAAGTGAACCCACCGGCTCTACCATTACTGGAACCACTATTAAAAGACCCTGTTACTTTTAAATTCCAGGCTGCGATATCAATGGTATCCGGAATTACAGCATTGACAGGATCTACCACGTAGATTCTTCCGTAAGGATAACCTCCGAACACGCCCAGACTTAGAAAGGTATCCACGGCTGCGAATACCACACCCGGATCGTCCAGATAGGCTAATCCCAGGAAACTTGGTGTACCGGTACCCCCATTACCCACCGTATCGTCGGGAGACAGAGTGAGGTCAAAACTGGTGTCTCTTGTGTAACCATTGACAGGATCGCCAACAAATTTCCACAGACTTCTTTCAGAGGTGGCACTGATAAACAACTGGGAACCGTCACTACTTACCGTGATCCCCTGATAAATTCCCGGTGGTAAATCAATGGTGGTTACCGGAGGATCATTATGACCACCTGGAACATCCCAGGTGGTGCCAGGAGCGCCAATGGGCGCAAAAACTTTTACTTCATCGGTTTTTTGATCACTGCCTTCATAATCCACCACATAAACATAGCCGGCCGTGTCCACTTCAATGGCATAAATATTTTCACTACCGGTTTCCATACGAAAATCGGTAGGAATGACGCCCAGTTCGGTTAATTGGAACACCAGGATGTTATGCGTCGGGTCATTATTGGCCACATAGACCAGATTATCCTTGCCACCGGCTATCTGCCAGGCCGCTTCAAAGGTCACCTGATCCAGTCCCGAACTCCATACCTCAAATTGACTGGCTGGATCATATTCCTGAAAGGCTACCCGCCCGTTTAATGAATCGGCATTCATGTATCCAACAAGATAGTTCACTTCCATGGCTCCAAATAAACCCTCACCGGATTGTAGTCTTGCCACAAGGGCAACAAAATTATCTGGACCCAGAGCAGCGACACTGGCCGTTCGTTCTCCTGTCCCATTTACAGCATCGTCCAAAGTTACATACTGGGTCATCCATTCATTGGTTTGGGCATGGACAAAAAATGGGCTTGTAAATAAAAGTACCATTACAAATAGTATCAAAGTTTTCATTGGTGAATCCCTCCCTTTGCTAAAGTGAAGTTTGGATAGACCTGCCAGGTTTTTAAAACCTGGCAGGTCTGGGATTGGATGATAGTCAGACCTATCGTACCAGAGTCATGGTTTTAGATTTTGAAAAGTTGCCAAAAATCAATTTGTACACATAAACCCCACTGGCCACAGGATTTCCGTGATCATCGGTGGCATCCCATCGAATGGTATGGGTTCCCTGAGGATAGAGTTGGTTATTAATTAAAGTACGTACTAACTGACCTCTGGAATTGTAAATTTTCAGACTGATGGTTTTATCCAGAGGTAAAGTGAAGGTGATGTTGGTGGTCGGATTAAATGGATTGGGATAGTTCTGTTCGAGATGATAGTCCTCCGGCGTAATAATCTGAAAGCCACGATCAGCCACATCGGTGGTCAGAGTCACAGGGATGGACTGAGTGGAATCGCCCCATTCAAATACAAAAATTCCATAAGTATTGTTTGTAAAAAGTTGACCTTCCAGAACATCGCCGTCGCTACCGCAAGCGCCCTTATAACCTGCCACTAAATCACGATTTCCATCTTTATCAATATCCATACCGGGGTAAGTATAGAGGGAATTAAACAGTCCATCGCTTTTATCGTAAGCCTCATCCAGGTTGAACTGGCCGAGTCGACCATGCACCACATAACTGTTAGGATCAGACAAAGCTCCGGTGCCTTTATATTCGATATCGATAACCTCCGGAACATTGCTCACATAAATATCAAAACCATCGGTGCCTGTGCCATGATCCTGATCACCAATGGCCATGACTCCCCAGCGGGTGATATTTACATCATCGATTATCACATGAATGTCGCTTTCGCTAATAAATGCTTCACTGACTACGTTGTCGATAACATAAACTCTTCCCATGTCGCTACCAAATCCACCGGCAAATATAATTCCCTTCTGCCCGTTGACATCTACTATATCAATACCTGCTTTAACTGCAAAGATACTGGGAGCGGATTCTACCGGGACGACGCTTCCCGGTGTATAGGTGTCGACACCAGAAACTTCCAGAAATCCTATGCCCCCGCCGCGCTGGATATTTGTCCAGCCAAGCACCGCGATCTCATTTAAGTTGTCGTTATCGATATCTCCTACAGCCGTAGCTACGGGTACATAGCCATCTAAACCTCCGGCAATGGCCTTTGCCATATCACGAAAAACATATTCCACCCGTATTTTAGCATTGCCTTCGGCAAAAGTACCGCTTTCAACTTCAAGAATATACAGGTTACCCGCGTCTAAATTACCGAAAGAACGGGGGGTAAAAAGCATTTCATTTTTACCATCTCCATCCACATCTTCAATAGTTAAAGGATTTTCACTCCGACCTATGTTTAAATTTGCAAATAAAGTATCTATTTCTTCAAACTTCAGTACATGTACGGGTTCACTGCCATAATCATTATCATTGCCGGTAAATTCATAAAAATACATGCCACGTAAAGAATCCGCTGGATTATCTCCTATTTGAAATATTATTTCCGGCACACCATTGTTATCAAAATCACCAACCGAGACCGAACGAGGCGTCGAACCGGACCCAAATGTTCCAGGGTTAATTCTCTTTGACCCCCAAACATATTCCAGTTTATTGTCCCCGGCAACTTCAAAAACCAGAACACGCCCCCCATCCCGGTATTCGGTGATTAATACCTCAGCCTTCCCATCTCCATCTAAATCGGGGTCAGCTGCCACAAGAACCCCTCGCCCAGAATTACAGCTTATGGTATCGGGCTCTGGCAAAAACCTTGGATTTACCGCTACCAGTCGATAACTGTTTTCTCCATCCGCCGGTTGTTGAGAATAAACGGGGAGCAGACCTAAGAAAGTAAATATCCCTATACCAATAACACTCAAAACTCTTTTCATTGTCACCCTCCTTTTTGATTATTATTCAGTTCTAAAGTCTTGTGGCTGGAAATTTTGAAAATAGCTTTAAATTAAAAAATTGAGAAATTAATACTCAATCCCTCTTAAGAAAAAATTTGAAGTGATGTCAATATTTAAAAATTTTGCTTTATAATGTCAAGAGGAATTTTTAATTTTAAGTAAAAATTTCTTGACAATGTATAATTATTTTGTATATTGGAAAAAATAAAAAAATGCAATAATTATTTCCGAGAGGAAGAGGTGTTATCA
>CAZMEG010000435.1:0-3645 GCA_964565205.1 uncultured Cytophagia bacterium | reverse complement strand
GCGCGATATCAACCAGCAGACAGCCATTCTGGCTGCTCGATTGTTACACGAAGCCATGGGATTTGTGGTTTTATCGAGGGACTGAACAGTACATAGCGCAGCCACTGGTCATAATCAAATCTATGATTAAATAAATTTAAAATTTGATGGGATAAACAATTGAACCTGTATAATTCTCTTTGAGAAAAATACCATAGAAGCTTGGTTTACCGGTTTAAATGGATAACCATGCGGGTGACACAACCGCCACGTGGAATTTTCTTGAATTCCACTTCATCTACCAGATTTTTGATTAAGAAAATACCCCAGCCCCGTACATCCTCTTTTCCCTCGATTTGCTTCTCCAGATGAGGAGTCTTTAACGGCTGCTGCAATCCTTTCCCCTGATCTTTCACATTGACTTCCAGGCATTGCTTGTCCATTTTTAAGGTCACCAGAACCCGCGTATTGGTTTTGAAGCGATTGCCATGCTCCATGGCATTGATACAGGCTTCGGCCACCGCCGTTTTCAAATCTTCGATACGATTCTGGTGAAATCCCATTATACGGGCCACTGCTGCCACCGATTCCATAGCCACTTTTTCATAGCCTATTACGGAGGGTAGATGGAGCTCGATGACATTTTTCTGCATGGTCTTTTTCATCTGCCTCATTTAATCTTAACTATTATTAACGTCACGTCATCATGAAAATTAGAGCTACCTCGATAATTTTCAATTTCCAAAACTAATTTTTCCACCATCTCGGTAGGCGAAAGATGCACATACCTGGATATGGAATTCATGAAGCGCTCAAATCCATAAGCTTCGTAGCGTCCATTCATGGCATCCACAATTCCATCGGTGTAAAAAATCAAGATGTCGCCACTTTTTAAATCAAAGGCCAATTGTTCATAAAGACAGTGACGTACGATTCCCAGCGGAAAGCGGTCGCTGTTTTCCGCTTGAGGTAAAAATTGCACCTGGCCCTGACGCCAGAGAATAGGCATGGTTTGTCCAGCGTTGGTGTAATAAACCACCCGTTTTTTAGCATCAATGATGCTGTAAAAAAGCGCCACAAACATGTTGTTCTGGATATCCTTACAAAGTCGAGCATTGGCCAGTTGTAAAACCTCATCGGTAGCATGTTTTTCTTCGGCCGCAAAGCGAATGGCGCTCATAGCTGCGGTCATCACCATGGCTGCAGAAACACCATTGCCGGAAACATCCCCTACAACAAGACCCAGCTTATCATAATCCAGTTCAAGGAAATCGTAAAAGTCGCCACCCACTTCTTTTGCAGGGAAAGATTTGGCTGCAATCTGTAACCCGGTAATTTCCGGAAAGGAGGTAGGAAGCATACGGGTTTGCATTTCTCTCGCCACATTGAATTCATGCCAGATACGAGCATTTTCGCGTAGTGACTGCACCATGGCATTAAAAGATTGGGCAAGTGTGCCGATTTCATCATCCGATTTATAATCGATGGCCACATCCCAGTTACCACGAGCCACCTCTCGTGTGCTGGCCGTGAGTCTTTTAATCGGTTTAAACATTTGCTGAATGATAAAATAGATTAACACCACACTCGCTAAAAGAACCAGCAAAAAAACCTGGATTAAAGTACTTCGTAATGTATCGCGGCTTTCAAACACATCCTTTTCATACCCGGTAGCCAGAATCACCCAGTCCCAGGGAGCAAAATATTTAAAATATCCGATCTTCTTCTCCCCCTGCCGTCCTTTCGCTTCGGTATGTTGTCGATAGTAAGTAAAATTGCCATAGCCATGAATCTTTCCATGCGCGTCAATCTCATCCAGAATCTTTTTTATATGAGGAAATTCATCATTGTACAACGATTTCCCTACATCCGAAGGATGTACAATCAACACACCTTTGTTGGGGCCGTCTTTATCTGATAACACGGATATATAACCATCTTTGGCAATCTGAATGGCAGCGATTTCCCGTTTCAATTCTTCGGAGGGTTGACCGGTAGTTTTATAATGACGTTCGCACAAAGCAAAGGCCTGTTCAGTTTTGGCCACCACCAGATCACGGGCTAATTTTTTAATTTCCCACTTGGACTCCCGATAGCTGAGAAAACCAGCCACAGCCACTGTTAGCATTACATCAAAAACTACTAACAGAGTTAGTTTTAGTTTAAATGACATGATTTTATTTAACAGGATTTACTTTCGGTTGAATGCCCAGGCGATTGATTTTCTTCTGTAAACCCAATCGACTTAACCCCAGGGTACGGGCCGTTTTGCTTTTGTTCCAGTGGAATTTTTCCAGAGTCTCAAAAATTAGCTGTCTTTCTAAATTGTCGACGATTTCTCGCAAGGAACCTGATTCGAAATTTGTGGGCAACATTAAATTATGAGTGGATTTCTTGATTTTATTTGACCAATCCTCAGGCTGGATGATTGTTCCTTCCGTAACCAAAGTAATGACCCGCTCGATTTCGTTCTCCAGCTCACGAATGTTACCGGGCCAATCATATTCCATCAAAACACGCATGGCACTTCTGGAAATGCCTTTAATTTGTTTACCTATTTTCCTCTGGAATTCTTTTACAAAATGATTCACCAGCAACGGGATATCCTCACGCCGTTCCCTCAAGGGAGGCAGTTGGATTTCCAGTACGCTAACACGATAAAATAAATCCTCACGAAAACTTCCTTTTTGAATTTCTTCCTGCAAATTTTTATTTGTGGCCGCTATGAATCGAACGTCCACCTGAATCTCTTTGGTGCCTCCCACCCGTCGGAAGCTTTTTTCCTGTAATACACGGAGGATTTTTGCTTGCGAACTTAATGGCATATCCCCGATTTCATCAATAAAAAGAGTGCCCCCGTGGGCCTGCTCAAAATAACCAATATGTTTTTTCACTCCCGTAGCTACTCCGGCTTCAATGCCAAACAGCTCTGATTCCACCAGATTTTCAGGTATGGCGGTGCTGTTGAATGCCACAAATGGTCCATCTTTGCGCGGACTCAAATAATGGATGGCTTTAGCCACGAGTTCCTTACCGGTGCCGGTCTCCCCGTAAATTAACACGCTAGACGGACTTTTCGCAATGCTTCGGATTTGTTCAAGAATTTTCCGCATTTGTTGACTTTGCCCGATAATTCGAGTTCCGGTTTCAAATTCCCGTTGAACTTCCTCCCGTAAGGCGATGTTCTCCAGTTGTAATCGTTCCTGGGCTTCTTTTAATTCTTCGTAGAGTTGCAGATTTTCCAGCGAGGAAGTCACATAACTGGTCACTGCATCGAGAAGCTCCCGATCTTCAGAGGAATACCCTTCACCGGAAATTTTAGTGCCAAGCAAAATCCCTCCCAGGATTTTATTTCTGGCGACAAATTCCAGCCAGGCAAACTCTGTATCATTGAGCTCCTGTTGAAAGATTTGCCTTAATAAAAATTTTAAAAATTGTCCTTTTTGTGAGGAGTGATGTAGACTTAATTGAGTCGAATTTAAATACTTCTGGAGATTTTCCACAATGGACGTTTCCAGGCCACGTTGTGATATGAGTTGCCAGGTATTTTCTGGTTGCCATCGCAAGGCCAGACCGTGCTCCACGCCGAATGTACCCATCAGAATGGTTAAAACCTGCTGGAAAATTTGCGCGCTTTCACGACATTCGTTTAAAGCCTGGGCTACT
>CAZMEG010000434.1:0-3645 GCA_964565205.1 uncultured Cytophagia bacterium | reverse complement strand
ACCTCCGGAATTATTGGTCTGATTCTCGGTTTTGCCCTTAAAAATGTGATCCTGGATGTTTTTACCGGCTTAGCCATCAACATCGATCGGTCTTACAAAATAGGCGATTGGATTAAAGTACACGGGATCGGTTCTGGAGAAAATCTGGTGGGACAAATCATAGAAATAAACTGGCGAACTACCCGACTGCACACGGAAGATGATTCCATTGTGGTTTTACCCAACAGCTTACTGGGAACTCAGGTAGTAACAAATTACTGGGGAGCAGGACCGGAGAGTCGGTTTGAAACCGAACCATTTTGTCTTGATTTTTCCGTGCCCATTGAACGGGCCAAAAGAATATTATCCGCCGGAGCCATGGCGGTGGTGGGACAAAAAGGCATTCTGGAAAATCCCCAACCCCAGGTAATGGTGAATGGTACCACAGCGTTAGGTGTGGAGTACAAAGTGAGATTCTGGATGCAACCCTGGCAGGATGGAATCACTCAAGGTGCCGCAAAAAGCCTGGTTACCACCAGCATTCTGGAACATCTTAAACAAGCCGGCATTACGCCAGCTTACCCCAAACAGGATATTTTTTACGCCGAAATGCCCAAACGTTATTTCGATGTACAATCTGTTAAAGACAAAATGGAGTTGTTGCATCGAGCTGAATTGTTTAAACATCTGAATAAACAGGAGTTGCAGGAATTAGCAGAAAATATGAAATTACGAAGATTCGCTCGAGGAACAAAAATAATTAAACAGGGCGAAGCTGGCGATTCCATGTTTATAGTTTCAGAGGGATTATTACATGCCTACATCCAGACGGGTACCAATAATAATCAAACAGAGATAAAAGTAGGACAAATTGAACCAGGAGAATTTTTTGGTGAAATGTCCCTGTTAACAGGGGCTCCTCGATCAGCTACCATTGTTGCGGCAACAGATGTCATAGTTCATGAAATCACCAAAGATCACATGAATACTTTATTTTCCAGGCGTCCGGAAATTGTGGAAACCATCAGTCTCGTTATTGCTGAACGTAAGCTCAGAAATTCCAAAACTCTACAAACAGCTACCCCTGAAGAACGAATTGAACAAACTCAAAGTCTGGCAGGACAGATTGTGAGTAAAATTAAATCTTTTTTCAAAGGAGTTTTTGAAAAATCGGATCCCTCTTTAGCAGAAATTTAAATATGAAGGCCTTAAAAAACTCAATTAAAATACTTTATGTGGGGGTCCTGTTTCTTTTTATTTATTTAAACACATCCTGCGACCAATTGTTAGAATCACTTAATCAAATGGGGCCCGCTTTTAATATTGAACCAGATAGTATTGAAGTAGAAATCGGCAAAACATTTCAACTTCGGGCTACAATTTTAGTATCCGCCGATTTTGCGGATACTACACTCACCATCGTTTGGAAAAGCTTGAACGAAAACATTGCTTCAGTATCTGAGGAAGGCGTGGTCACAGGTAAGAATGTGGGGGAAACCAGAATCGTAGCTGCCTTTTCTGAAATGAGCGATACTACTTATGTCCGTGTGGTGGCCGGCCAGGAAGCTATTATCACCTCAGTTGAGCCGGATACAATACCCATTGGGCAAAGAATTCAGGTAATTATTAAGGGCTTTAATTTACAGGGTACCAGTGAAGTGAAATTAAACCGCTCTGCGAATATAGAAAATCCACCTCAGGTGAATGCTGATGGTACAGAAGTTAGTGTATTTCTAACCGTTACCTCTGGGGAAGCCCCGGGTCCCGCCACCTTGACGCTTTTAACGCCAAAAGGGAATCCCGAAGTGACGGTGTTCCTGCAGGGGGTAGCTACCATCACTTCCATCAGTCCGCCCACTCTGGTGCTTGGGGAAAGGACCGAGGTCACCATTACTGGTACCAATTTACACGGTGCTACCCGTGTGTCTCTTGACCGACCGGACGCCGTCATTGAAAATCCCCCATCGGTAAATAATGATGGAACTGAAGTGAAAGTGTTTATTACCGTTCCGGAAAGTGAAACTCCGGGTTCTGCTACTCTCACTGTTTTTACTCCGCAGGGAAACCCTTCTAAATCCATAGAATTAGTACAAGTTCAACTGGGTACAGGCGATTTGCAGGTAACACTAACCTGGGATACCGATGGAACCGATGTGGACCTGCATGTCATCGAGCCGGATGGCACGCATGTCTTTTTTAGCAATCTGAATGGCACCACCGCCAAACTGGATGTGGATGATACCGATGGATTTGGCCCGGAAAATATTTTTGTAGAAGCAGGAAATGCCGCCTCAGGAACATATGAAATTTTTATTGTCTATTATAGTGGAGATGTCGAAACCAATGCTACCATAACTATCAAGTTATTCAAAGATACAAACAGAGAGCAGACTTTTAATTTTACTCGAACTTTACAAAACGCAAACACCGATCTGGGTATCAATGTAGCCAATGTAACCTTTCCCGATGGCACCGTACAGGAAACGACTGGCACCCGTGATATTTCCAATTTGAATCCCCGAGAGGTACCTGCAAGTAAGTTATATTTTAAAAAGATTCGTTAGTAGTGAAAGTGTTAAAGTTGTGAAAATAAACAGCGGGCTTTGTTACAAAATAGCTAAACTCTAACACTTTACCCTTCTTGCAAGCCTGTGGCCTATTGGGATTTGGGATTTGTTCAATTGGGATTTCAGGATTTAATATACTCATCCACATTATTTTTATCGATGATGGCCGTACCCGTATCGATTCGCTTTTCTACGGTTTGGCCTTTTATGGCCTTAAGGGCTGTTAAAAACGCCTGCTCACCCATTTTGTAAGGATTCTGTGCCACCACCGCTGTTAATCTTCCCTCTTTCACCGCTTTCAAAGCTTCCTGACCGGCATCAAATCCAACAACGATTATTTTTCCAGTGAGTCGGTGAGCATCGATGGCTTCCAGAGCACCCAGGGCCATTTGATCGCTGGTGATGAATACGGCATCCAGGTTCGGGTGTGAGGTGAGGATGTTTTCCATGACCGTCATAGCCAGATCGCGCTCACTATTAGCCGGTTGCTGAGCAATCAATTCAATGCCGGGGGCTTTCTTGATGGCTTCCAGAAAACCTGCCACCCGATCTTCATGAGTTTGCACGCCCGGAATTCCTTGAATGAGCGCCACCCGACCTTTGCCATTTAATTTCTCCACAATATATTCACCTGCCAATTTTCCACCAAGCCGATTGTCTGTACCCACATAACTCAACTTGTGCGGCCAGTCCACATCGGTATCCACGGTAATTACTGGAATATTCTTGTCATGAGCCTTATTCAACACCGGAATAATTTCAGCCACGCCACAGGGAGCCACCGCCAGGGCATCCACTCCTTTAAGTATCTGGTCCTCAAGAATATTCACCTGCTGATCGATGTTGATTTCACGTGTAGGCGCTAAAACCGAAAGCTTAACCTCCGGGTAGTTCTTAGCCGCATCCATGGCACCGGCCCGCAGAGTTTGCCAGAATTCACTATCCATGGCTTTGGTGACGATAGTAATCTGGATGGCATCATCCTGTTTGGGAGCACAGGCAAAGATTAAAAGGCAAAATGTAAAAATACCGGTAAGCAATAGACCCTGAATTTTTATCATCTTAACACCTCCATGGTTGTACTTTTTTATCACTTGCA
>CAZMEG010000433.1:0-3653 GCA_964565205.1 uncultured Cytophagia bacterium | reverse complement strand
GATTTTAAAAATTTTGCTGCCGAACACGCCGGTATTGATCCCAAAGGTAAGCCAGCTCGCTATTTTGTGGATATTGGCAATTTTGATAGCATCTCAGAATTCAATCAGGCACAATTACGCGATCGTGATGTTAATGACCTTTATCCAGATACCGATGAATTCTTCTGGCAGTGGGATAGCCCGGAAAATCGAAATAAATACGAAAACATTAGAATACGCAGAGATCGGGCTGAAAATCGCGCCGACTTCACTTTAGCGGCGATATTTGTCAATCATGTTATCAGTGCTATTCACTCCACCTGGGCTGTACATAAATTTAATAAGCGTTTAAATAAGGCTGGGCTGGGTTATCAAATTTACATAGATCTACAAGAACCAACGCCAACTTTAAAAATAAATTTTGTGAAAAATTTTTAGAGAGTTATCTCGATAGTGTGTGGTAACAGGTTTGAAAATTCTCTTCTATTTGGGGGGAAAAAGCGTGAGGAGTATTGAAGTGATGGAGTACTGGAGTATTGATGAAGTTTTTCCATTAATCCATTAATCCAATAATCCAGTACTCCATTCATCCATTGTGAAATATGAACTTACATTGCAAACCGAACTTAAGTATACGAATAAGATAAGATATAAATTCTTAAAACATGGGAGAGAAGCAAAGCCAAAATCCGGGCATTGAACAGTCTAAAAAAAGTGCGGCCCTCAAAGCTGTTTCGTACATCGAGCAAAAAATGATCGTAGGGTTGGGCACCGGTTCCACAGTCTATTTTGCCCTGGAAGAACTGGGCAAACGCGTAGCCCAGGGGCTACAGATCAAAGGCGTGCCTACTTCCGGTAAAACCGAGCTTCTGGCGAAAAAGTTCAATATCCCCGTTTATTATGACTTTGAAAGAATCGATGTAACTATTGATGGAGCCGATGAGGTGGATTTTAATGGGAACCTGATCAAAGGGGGTGGCGGGGCTCTTACCCGGGAGAAAATTGTGGCTTCAGCTTCCGAGAAGGTAATCATCATAGTGGACCATACAAAACTGGTTGAGCAACTTGGAGCCTTTCCCTTGCCGGTAGAAATCCTTCCATTTGGTATGAAATCCACACAGAAACAATTGCAAACTCTGGGCTGTGAAGTTCAATTGCGCAAAAAAAATGGCCAAATTTTTACCACAGATAACCAAAACTACATCTGTGATTGTAAATTTAAACATATTAAAGATGCTGAAAGTTTGGCCAGACAAATTAATGCCATTCCGGGAGTCGTCGAAAATGGATTATTTGTGGGTATGGCAGATCTGATCGTAACAGGCTATCCGGATGGTACGGTAAAAGAGCAACCCTTTCCGCACTGATGCCTGAAAAACTTTTCATTACTGGAGGCAGTGGATTTTTAGGTGGCCATTTAGTTGCTTTAGCCAGCCAGCACTATGAAGTCCATGCCACTTATTTCTCCCACCCGGCGAAATCAGAAAATGTTTTCTGGCATTTTCTGGATTTAAAGGATAAAGATCAACTAAAACGTACCGTTCAGAAAATTAAACCCGATATCATTATTCATAATGCTGCCATGGCTAATATTGACCTCTGCGAAGTCAATAAAAATCTGGCGCATCAGGTCAATTATGAAGCCACGGTTACCCTGGCCGAGTTAATTCATACCAGTGGGACGCGTCTTATTTTTATTTCTACGGATAATGTTTTTGATGGACAACGCGGCAATTATAAAGAAACCGATCCTCCCAATCCGGTGAATTATTATGGATTAACAAAATTTCGGGCTGAAGAGGCCATCATGGATTTATGTGATAATTATGTTATCGCCCGTGTTGCTCTGATCTATGGATTCCCTCACTTGCAGGGTAATTCTTTTCTGGTTCAGGTTCTACGGAATGTTAAATCTTCTACCCCCATTAAAGGCTTTACAGATCAATTTCGAAGTCCTATCTATGTGGTGAATCTGGCCGAGATTCTGCTGGAATTAACTAAAACAACCTGGCAGGGAATTTTACATCTGGGTTCCCCGGATAGAATAAGTCGCTACGATTTTATCAAACTATTTTTTCAGATTCACAAAATTGAAAATATTCCAGTGATTCCGGTGCGAATGCAGGATGTGCAATTAAAGGCCTCGCGTCCTTCAGACTTAACCTTAAATATCAATTTAGCTAAAAATATTTTAAAAACCCCCATTCTCGATTGCCAAACAGGTCTTAAACAAATGTCCATCCAAGCTAAAATTTAAGAAGGGAAATCTTTGAGTTTCCATTGCTGGAAACCATACTACCAACCACAAACAACTAACTAAAAACAAATAAAATCAAATCATCTAAAGGAGACTTTGATTATATATGGGAGGTGGAGGATCCGCTTCCCTCCTGAAATTCAACCAAACCCAACCAATTAAAAATCTTTGGTAATGGAATATTTTTTCATTTTAAAACGCAAAGTAGCTTCCGGGATACCAAGAAGTTGAGCCGCCTTCACCTGATTGCCGGCAAATTTAAGCAGCGCTTTCTTGATAAGATAGGTTTCCACCTCTGATATAACACCTTTGAGATTTTTGACTTCGAGAAAGTCCAGTGGATGACGCTTGATTTCGAAAGGTAGAAATTCAGTTGATAGTTCGCCTTCCGGAGACATCATTACTAAATTTTCAATACAGCTTCTGAGTTCTCGTATATTACCTTTCCAGTCATATTCAAGAATCGATTCAAACAATTCGGCCGGTACCGCCGGTACTTCGATTTGGTGTTCCTGGCAATATTGTTTCAGAAAGTAAATGAACAGTTCAGGAATATCCTGTTTGCGTTCTTTTAATGTAGGAACTCGAATGGTCAGGCTATTAAGCAGATAGTATAAATCTTTTCGAAATTTCCCGGAATCTATTTCATCGATTAGATCTCGATTTACGGCACCGATATATCGAATGTCCAGCGGGATATTTTCCTCGCCACCAATTCTCCGAAATCTTTGTTCCCGTATCACCTGTAAAAGTTCATACTGATATTCAGGTTTGGTATCGTGTAAATTGTCCAGGTATAAAATGCCGTGATTAGCTTTTTCCAGAATGCCGATGGTTCGATTAATGGTTTCTTCTTCCTTCGACTCCTCGCCATAGAGGTCTTTTTTATCCAGCGTATGACCCAGTGCCGAACAATTTAACGTTACAAACGGCCGATTTTTACGATTACTAAAACGGTGAATATGTCTTGCAATAAATTCCTTGCCAGTCCCTGTGTCCCCAATAATAAGCAAGTTGTGGTCAATCTTAGCCACCTTTTTAATAGCCCTCCTTAAACGTTTCGCTTCAGGACTACTACCGATAACGGGTTCTTCCTGAAGCGAAGCTGTAAACAGTTCGTTATCGTACATAAATCTCAACCCCACTTTTTAATTTGAATTTTTAATGGTAATTAAGTTGCCTTCGCGGAAACGCTTCTGATACAAGGCGGTCAAATAAAAAAACAGCGCCAAAACCCCTATCGATAACGCTGCAAGATTCAATTTAATAAATGGAGAAACATTAAAATAGTTAATCAAAAAGATAAAAAATACAGCCAGGAAACCAATTAAATTTCTTTTATGGTAAAAATAAGCTTTGGCTATCTTAATTAATTCTGAACTACTTCCTTTTTTACGCTTAATGGGTACTCCATAAC
>CAZMEG010000432.1:0-3654 GCA_964565205.1 uncultured Cytophagia bacterium | reverse complement strand
ATTAATTATATTTAAATTAAAAAACTGAATTCTGTGATGTCCTAAAATAAATAAAAAACCCACTACCTGACGTCTCAGATAGTGGGTTGCGAATTAGCTCACTATTTTAAGGTCATGGAATTGGCTCTGGAATTAGCACGCAACCCACCATCATGCTCTTATAATGAGCATGATGGTAAAGATGTCGATGAATTTTCCAGACCTGTAATTTCATAGGATTATAAAAATTTTTTGAAATGTAGATAATAAGAAATAAAAATGCAAGTAATTTTTATAAAAATCAAAAAGTGCTTGAAATTTAAAAATCAATTAATATATTTAGATATTGAAATGTTTCAATATATCTTAAATTCAATAATCAAATTAAGGAGGATGTACAATGGTTAAAATTAAAGCATTACCCAACGGACCTTATGTGATTGAAAGTGAAGGTACCTATGTGATCATCAAAGAAGGTAAGGAAGAAACTATTGAACAAAAAGCCATCGCATTATGTCGCTGTGGTGCTTCGTCAAATAAACCATTTTGCGATGGCAGTCATAAAAAAATAGAATTTCAAGCCGGTGAAGATGAATTAAGAATTAATCCTTAAATTTTTTATGTTATCTCACTAAAGGCAAATTGTGGTAAATTTTTAATTTTAAAAAAATCATAAGCCAGGAAGTGCACCGAAGGACACGAAGAAAAATGAGTGTAAAGAAATCATAAACATGAAGGGTCTGCCAAAATTTTCGTTATGAAATTCCTTCCTGAACTTCGTGTCCTTCGTGGTAAAAAAATTCTTGACAATCTGTTAATCATTTTTTATATTTGGCAAAATTTAAATAAGGACTGAATAAATGAACCGTATCCTTTCCACTTATTTTTGGCGTTTCTGGTTTTGGTACTGGTATTATTTTACCAGTGGTGGGAAGGATACGGCTAAAGGGCCTGGCAATTGAAATAAAATAAAACTTTAGATCGTATCCAACCCACTATATAAGAAATTATATAGTGGGTTTTTTATTTTATATGGAACCTGAATAATGAATTGTCTATCTTTTGAAGAGTTTAAAAAAATTCTTAGTGAAAATTCTGGTAATGTGATACCTGTTTATGCTTCATTCCTGGCGGACATGCTCACTCCCGTATCAGCCTTTTTACGATTGCAGTCAGTTTCAAATCACGCATTTTTACTGGAAAGTGTGGAAGGGGGGGAAAAGACGGCTCGCTATTCGTTCTTAGGATGTCAACCATTTTGTTGTGTGCAATATAATGGGGAGATCATCGAGGTAGAGCAAAATGGTAAAAAAGAAACATTTCGTGGGAATATTTTTACCTACATGAGAAATATTCTGGATGGTTATTGTGGGGTGCATATCGCCGGACTACCACGCTTTACCGGCGGGGCGGTAGGTTATTTTGGCTATGAAACGGTAGCCCTTCTTGAAAATATACCTAAAAATCACCCCCACGAAGCAGGTCTACCGGAAGCCCGGTTCATGTTTTTTGACACCATACTGGTTTTTGATCATTTGACTCATGAAATTTACATCATTGCTAATGTCTTTCTTAAGGATCGGGAAGATGACCTCATTTCCAAATATGACCGGGCTATTGAAAAAATACATAAGATTAAAAAGATCCTGGATGCACAGCTTCCAGTGGTCCCCCATCCAAAAACTCAAATCCATGCCATTCATTCAAATTTCTCTGAAGTAGAATTCTGCACAGCCGTGAAGAAAGCTAAGAAATACATTGAAGCTGGAGACATTTTTCAGGTGGTGCTTTCTCAGGCATTTCAGAAGACTATTGAGGTGGATCCGTTTAGCGTCTATCGGGCCCTGCGGGTGATCAATCCTTCTCCTTATCTGTATTTTTTAAAAATGGATGACGCAGACATTATTGGTTCTTCGCCGGAATTACTGGTGCGGGTGGAAAACGGCGTGGTGGAAGTGCGTCCCATTGCCGGCACGCGTCCCCGCGGGAAAAATGAAGAAGAAGATCGAGAACTTGAGCGGGAACTGCGAGAGGATGAAAAGGAAATTGCCGAGCATGTGATGCTGGTGGACCTGGGACGTAATGATGTGGGTCGAGTTTGTGAATATGGATCGGTGGAAGTCACCGAATTTATGGTGGTGGAAAAGTATTCCCATGTTATGCATCTGGTTTCCAATGTACGGGGCACACTGAGGGCTGATCTTAAAGCCCTCGATGCGCTGCAGGCCTGTTTTCCGGCTGGTACGGTCTCTGGAGCACCTAAAATTCGTGCCATGCAAATAATTCACGAACTGGAACCTTCAGCACGAGGCGTTTATGCTGGCGCCCTGGGGTATCTGGATTTTTCCGGAAATCTCGACACCTGCATTGCCATCCGGACCATTGTTACCCGTGGGAATCAGGCATATTTTCAGGCCGGTGCCGGCATTGTGGCTGATTCGGTGCCGGAACGCGAATACCAGGAAACCTTAAATAAAGCTTCTGCCTTGAAGGCGGCCATTGAATTTGCCGAGCGAGGTCTGGAATGATTCTGGTCATTGACAATTACGACTCTTTCACCTACAACCTGGTACAGTATCTGGGAGAACTGGGTGCCAAACTGGATGTTTATCGAAACGATAAAATCGGGGTCAGCGAGGTACTTCTTGAAAATCCACGGGGCATCATCATTTCCCCGGGACCCGGACGACCGGAGGATGCCGGCGTTACAGTTTCTCTAATTCAGGAAGCAGGTCCCAAAATTCCAATCCTGGGCGTATGTTTGGGGCATCAGGCTATCGGCATGGCGTTCGGTGGGGAGATCATTTTGGCACCCAGGTTGATGCATGGCAAAACCTCCACCATTAAGCATGATGGTAGTACTCTATTTCGGAATGTGAGCAATCCTTTTGTTGCCACCCGCTACCACTCGCTTATGGTGTCCCGTGAAAATTTACCGGATGAATTAAACATTACGGCAGAGAGTGAAGATGGGGTGATCATGGGGCTCAAGCATCGCGATTATCCCATTTTCGGCGTGCAGTTTCACCCGGAATCGATTTTGACCAAGGAAGGCAAAATCATCCTCAAGAATTTTCTGGACTTTTGTTATACTTGGGATTTATCAAAAAATTAGTGCAAAACTAAATTAAAGTAAGGGGTTGGAAAATGATACAGCAAATTCTCAAGGTTCTGGTGGAAGGTCAGGATTTAACCCGCCAGCAAGCTTACGAGGCCATGAGTGCTATCATGAATGGTGAAGCTACTCCGGCGCAGATCGGGGCATTTATGATTGCCGCCAAATTGAAGGGGGAGACCTACCAGGAAATTGCGGGATTTGCTCAGGCCATGCGGGATAAAGCCACCCGGGTACACACCCGTCATGAGAACGCCATCGATATGTGTGGAACCGGGGGTGATGGAGCCGGCACATTCAATGTCTCTACCGTGGCCTCATTTGTGGTGGCGGCCGGAGGTGTACCGGTGGCCAAACATGGCAACCGCTCGGTTTCCAGTCAGTGCGGCAGTGCTGATTTGCTGGAGGCTCTGGGTGTGAACATACAACTGGAGGCCGGGCAACTCAGCCGCTGTCTGGATGAAATTGGCATCGCCTTTCTGTTCGCACCGGCCCTCCACAAAGCCATGAAATACGCCATCGGGCCGCGTCGGGAACTGGGGGTGCGCACGGTGTTCAAC
>CAZMEG010000431.1:0-3657 GCA_964565205.1 uncultured Cytophagia bacterium | reverse complement strand
GGCTTCGTGTAACAATCGAGCAGCCAGAATGGCTGTCTGCTGGTTGATATCGCGCTCTGGATTTAATTCCACTACATCCATGCCTACCAGTCGTCCCTGTAGATTTTGAATGAAATTTAAAACTTGACGAGGACTCAGACCCCCTGGTACAGGATGAGACACCCCCGGTACAAAAGCCGGGTCAAATACATCCAGGTCCAGGGTGAGGTAAATGGAAGCAGTTTTCGGTATTTGCTCTAAATTAGGAATTTCCTCTACAATTTCTCTCGCCGAGATCAGATGGAGGCGATCTCTATATTTGTGCCAGATTTTTTCCTGAGCAGGATTCATGGTGCGGATGCCAATCTGGGTAACGGTAGCCACGTGTTCCATTTCCAGTATGCGAGCGACCGTACAGGCATGTGAGTAATAGTTGCCTTCATATTCTTCATACAGATCCGGATGGGCATCGAGCTGGATTATATGGATGGGCTCACCCAGAACATGTAGCGCCTCGACTACCGGGATAGTTACCGCGTGATCGCCACCGACAAAAAATGGAACTTTGCCGGCGATAAGTAATTTTTCGACTTCGGTCTGGTAAAAATGTGCGGTATGTTGCCACGACCCCTTTGGTTGCAGGTCGCCATAATCGTAGACTTGTTCGGCTAAATCCATGCCACTTTCGGTGGAACTATTGTAACAATTCCCATCATAAGCAAGGCGAATTTGTTCGGGTGCCAGGCGACTACCCCTCTGGTATGAAGATTGTGAATCGTCCGGCAAACCCACAAAGACAATCTGCACCTCTTGTAAACTCTTCTGCGTGAAACAACCGGCAAAGGGGATGATTTGATCGGTAGTGTGCAAATTCTCACCTATTGTTGGTAAAAAATCCGATAAATGACCCCGGCTCGATCGTCCGAAACCAGAAGAGAACCGTCGGGCATGACTTCCAGGTCCACGGGTCGACCCCAGGCCCTCTTGCCCTGCAGCCAGCCTTCGGCAAAGACTTCATAACTCACCGCTTTATTATCTTTTAGCCGAACCAGGGTGATGCGGTAACCAATTGGAACACTCCGATTCCAGGAACCGTGCTCGGCAATAAAAATTTGATTACGATATTCTTTCGGAAACATGTTACCGGTATAAAATCGCATGCCCAGGGCAGCCACATGGGGTCCCAGTTCCATGGCCGGAGGTGTGAAATCTGCACAGCCTCGCTTTTTACCAAATTCCGGATCTGGGATATTTTTGCCATGACAATAGGGGAAACCAAAATGCATGCCCTTATGCGGAGCATAATTCAACTCATCGGGAGGTAAATCATCCCCCATCCAGTCACGCCCATTGTCGGTGAACCAAAGTTCTTTTGTAACAGGATGCCAGTCAAATCCCACAGTATTGCGGACTCCATGAGCAAAAATCTCCAGGCCCGTGCCATCGGGGTTCATGCGCATGATGGAAGCATAACGCGGGTCTTCTCTTTCACAAACATTACAGGGGGCTCCTACAGGCACATATAGCATACTATCAGGACCAAAACGAATGAATTTCCAACCATGATGACGATCGGTGGGAAAGCTGTCGTTGACGATGACCGGCCTGGGAGGATTTCTCAGCCTGGCTTCGATGTTATCAAAACGTAATACTCGACTTACTTCGGCCACATAGAGTGCCCCATTCCTGAATGCAACCCCATTGGGCATATTCAATCCACTGGCAATGGTAAGTACTTCATCGGCTCGATAATCTTTATCCCTGTCTATGACGGCGTAAACTTTTCCTGCTCGACGGGTTCCAACAAATAGTATTCCCCCTGGACTCAGGGTCATAGAGCGTGCATTTGGTACCTCTCTGGCATAAATACTAATTTTAAAACCCGGCGGCAGTTGAATTTTTTCCAAAGGTAAAGCCAAGGATTGTGAATAAGATGGAATTTTACAAAACCACAAATAAAGTAATACCACAAGAACGATTTTTTTGCTTGCATTATTCATAAACTTTATCGAAAAGAGGATTAGTTTACACTATGGAAAAGTTTTTTCAATACTCCATTACTCCAATACTCCTGACATCTAACTACTAAAATTTCGTGAAACAGGATTAAAATATCAAGATAAAAAATAAGCATAAAATCAAGACTTTGAAATTTAAAAATAATATAATTGTAAAAGCCTAAAAATTTTTGTATCTTTTTTGTGTTTAATGCATCTAAACTAACATGGAATATTTAGAAATTATATTGATATTTGTCGCTTATTTTGTCATAATGAAGTTTGTTTTGCCTAAAATGGGTGTGTCGACCTGACTTTCCGGTACCTGTGACGTTTCGGAGAAACGTGACGAATCGAAAAATACTAAAAACCAAACTTCTGGAGGATAGAATGCCAATTTATGAGTATCGTTGTAAAAAATGTCAATCAATTTTTGAAGTCCTACAACGACTCAATGACCAAAGCGAAGTAAACTGTCCCAAGTGCGGAACTGTGGAGGTGGAAAAACAGTTTTCTCTGTTCGCTTCATCAAATTCCAGTAGCCGTGATTTGTCTCAAACCTCCTGTTCTTCCAGTAGTAGATTTACCTGAGCATAATTGAAGTAAGCCAGGTGGCTTCAGGACTCAGGAAAAACAACAAAATGTAGAAAAACAGACTTATTAGACAGTCATTGTTGAAAGAATCTTTTTATTACAACGATTGAATTCTGTTTCACACCAGCGATTTTCATGCTCATAAAAAGAGGCTTCCTTGCCTAACGGCAATCCCCTCAACTAGTCTTTTCGAGACTTGAATTTGAAGATTAAAGTTGATATTATTTACTGAAATATCCAGATTAAGATCGTAGTTAGATAGATAGGAAGAATTTAAACGTAAATCGACAACACTCCAATGAGGAGGCCAAATTATGAAAATAATAACCGTGATAATCTTAATTTTGAATTTGATGTTAGCCGGCTTGGTTCTGGCCAAAGATGAGCATCATATTTTTACTGAAATATTGCAGGAGTATGTGAAGCATGGCCTGGTTAATTATAAAAAATTATGTAAGGATGAACGTCTGGAAAAATATATTCAACAATTACAGAATACCAATCCTGATACCATTGCCGACAGTAAGAGGCAGTTGGCTTTCTGGCTCAATGCCTATAACGCCTACACTCTAAAAGTAATCTGTGATAATTACCCGGTTAAGAGTATCAATGATTTGCATTTTGGGGGACTGGTGATAGGTACCGTACTAAAAAAGACGATCTGGGATAAACCTTTTGTCATTTTAGGTCACAAAAAATATACCTTGAATCAGATTGAACACAAAATTATTCGACCTAAATTCAAAGATCCTCGCGTCCATTTTGCTCTGGTTTGTGCGGCATTGAGTTGTCCACCCCTGCGTTCCGAAGCTTACGAGGGCGACAGGCTGGATGAACAGCTCAACGACCAGGGGCGCAAATTCTTCAGTGATCCCCAAAAAAACGAATTTGACCTCAATCAAAAAATAGCTCACCTGTCAAAAATTTTAGACTGGTACGAAAAAGACTTTGGTAAAAACAAGGAAGAAGTCCTCCTCTATATCAGTCAATTTTTACCAGATGAAATTGCTTCAGCCATACAAGAAGAGCCTTCTGCCTGGCAAATCAAATATAAGCCTTACGATTGGAGTCTAAACGAACAGAAAGA
>CAZMEG010000430.1:246-3661 GCA_964565205.1 uncultured Cytophagia bacterium | reverse complement strand
TTTTTTGTGAGTTTCAGAAAATTCCTGATGCGTTGAATTTATACACTGCCCAAAATTTTTCTAACCAAAAACATTTTTTTGTGAAGCCTGGCGATTTTTTTCTGAGGTTTTTGCGCAATCCATAAAGAAATATTTGCAGGATGTAAGTACACAGTCTCCAGATTTAGCCCCAGAGCGAAATTATTATTACCCCCACAAACATGACCACACATCCCAGGAGTCGCTCCCTCATATAATGTTCATGAAAAATCAAGCCGCCGAAAATGGTGGAAAATATAAGGCTGGTTCTTTTTACTGAGATCACATAAGCTACCTCCGCCATTTCAATGGCCAAATAATGAAAAATTGCCATGCAAGCAATCAAAATTCCCACCAGAATAAAATATGTAAAATGATCGGAGAAATCATCTTTAGAAATGTTCTGTTTATGTAAAAATAAAGGGGTTAAAAAAATACCTATGCTGGGAAAATAAACAGATCCAAAAAATAAAGGATTGGTCATGAGGATCAAAAATTTTCCCATGGTAGCTGTGAAACTATATATCAAGGCCACCAGCAACATTAGCCAGGAACCTTTTTCTTTTAAGATGGCTAAAACAGGCTTTAAAACACCGGTCTTACTTTCGTGTATGTTCAATAAATAGGCACCAACCACAACAATCAAAACCCCGATAATTCCCATAGTAGATAATTTTTCCCCTAAAATAATTCCAGGAATGAAAAGAAGAAAAACCGGGGTGAAGGCTAAAAAGGGTATGGTTAAAGAAAGAGGGGATATCTGGATGGCTCGTAAATATAATAAAGAAGCCAGAATTTCCAGGGGAATAAGCATGAGGAGGTAAAACCAGAACTTTAAAGGGGGAGCAGAAACTCCATTAATAATCAGTACAGTCAAAAACACAGGCGTTGAAAAGGCATAACGAATCCATGCTACTGTCCAGTAACTAAAGGTTTGAGATAATTTCTTACAGAGAACATCAGCCAGCGAAAGGGTGATGGCAGAACCTAATGCTAAAAATAACCAAATCACCGGCGGAGAGCTAAAATAGATTTAGCAGGTAGGTGAATTTTACCAGCACCGTCCGATTGGCCGTTTTAATGTGTCCATGTGTATCCCATTCTTCATTATAAACCAGGTAAAAATCACTACCCGGGGAATGGATAAAGTTGAGTAAAAAATTGCTGATGATGCGTTTGTCAAAGTCATTCCATTGAACAAACAATTTTACAAACAAATCAGGTGAAAAAGAATATTTAAAACGAGCCGCTAAAATGCTGGTGGTGAATTCACCATTTTTGAACGGCAGGTCAAGTAAATTCCAGTTCCAGTTTAAATCCATGCCGAATTTGTTGTTAGGACGAAAATAGGTGGAAATGGTAACCCCGGTAAACTTCCCATCATAAAAACTGCCACTTCCCATGCGCAGTCTTCCGGACAATTTTCTGCTTTGATCGGAATTGTAAGTAAATCCAAATACATTGAATTTATAAATCCCACCGGGAATGAAGGCGGGACCAAGAAAGAATCCCGGTTGCGGTACGTTGTCATAAAAATTGGTGAGTCCAAAAAATAGAAATGATTCATCTTGAAAAAGTGTTAAGAAACCCGTTTGAAAGGTCCGATATTGAAGTTCATTTTTGTGGTTGGTGATGATTTCTACACTATTGGAAAAATGCAATTGGCGAAAGTTTGGCCAGTGAGGTCTTGGACTTACACTAAAACTACCAGTGTATTTTCGAATATCTGTCCATTGTAAAAATCCCATCTCCGGATTAAAATTCGCCCCAATATCGGTAAAAGTAACTCGTGTAGAAATTTTGTCATTTCCCCAGGAGGCATCCATAAAGCCGTTATAATCTTTTCCCTTTAAACCAGGGGTTATGGTTTTGGCTAAATAACCACTGATGGTCAAGTTATTGTCAAATGTGAAATATCCATCTACTGCAAAAGTTCGATTGTAGTGACTCTCGTTGATTTGATCTTTACTTAAACCTAAAAATCCTATTGAGGAGCGATTGAATATATCTCTTTTAATTCGAAAAGCGGAATAATTCGTCTGGGGAATCTGAGCCAGGTTATTGTTACGATTAGTATAGGATAATTCATTTGTAAAAACATCCAGAAACCCAACTTCAAAAGGACCCTGTTTGCCGGTTACCTTTATTCCCGATAAAATGGGGACCTCTTTTAATTCAAATGTTTCCGGATCACGGTGTAAACCAATTTGCCGACTAAAAAATAGTAAGGTAAAGGGATTAGAGAAGCTTCCCTCACCCACATTAAAAATATCCAGACCTTCCAGAAAGAAATCGCGTTTTTCCGGAAAGAACAGGCTAAAGCGAGATAAATTCACCTGTTCATTATCAGCTTCTACCTGGGCAAAATCGGTGTTTAAGGTAATATCGGCTACCATGTTGCTTGACAGACGTAATTTAGCGTCCAGACCGATATCTCCCCTTTTTTCCAGGTTATTGGAGAAAAGAAAATCCCGTTCCACTCCACCGATGGTATAAGGCTTTACCTGAAGCCGGTGTTTGATGGAAATGCCATACAAACCCTTGAGCAATCCAAATTTGGAAGCTTTAAATTTACCATAACTGTTGAAATCATCATCTCGAGAAATGGGAGACCAGTAAGAGATTTCTTTCTTCCGGGCAATGTAACGCCCAAAGTTGATGCCCCAGGTCATCTCCTTGGCGTTGTTAAATCTTAAAGTCTTAAAAGGAATGGCGATTTCAGCTACCCAGCCTTTGCTATCTCGACGTGCCTTGCAATACCAGATGCCATCCCAATCCCAGTTGATATGGGCTCCTTCAGATTTGATCTCAGAGTCCACGCGTGCTCCCAGCGAATTGGTGGCGAAATAGTAGGCATTTCTACGATCGTGAAACGTATCAATAATGATTTCAATGTAATCGTTATCGAAAAGATCGGAATCCCGACGCATCTTGTTGGCCACAATTTTATCCGGTTCATTATCAAAACATCGTATGCCAAAATACAGGTATTCATCATCATAGGCTACCAGAACAAATGTGGGCTCCGAAGCGGGTTTTCCTTCATGAGGTTCCTTCTGAATAAAGTGAGTAACGATGGCCGCATTTCTCCATTCATTTTTAGATAACACCCCGTCCAAAACAGGTGTGGTGGTATTACGAGGTACATTAATTTCCAGAACTCGTCTCACAGCTTTTTTTCCGCTGGAGTAAGATTTAATAGCACCTGTAAATAAAAATAAAATAATTAAAAAATAATTTAATCGATGGAAGCCCATGTCACAGAATTGAAAAGTATTTAAAGAAGTTTTTTAAATCTATAAAATTAATAGTAAAAAGTCAAAGGAAAAAAGTAGAATTGTGCGAAAAATTTATTTTAAAAAAATGTTTTAAATGATAGATACTGTGGTAAGAAAAA
>CAZMEG010000430.1:0-236 GCA_964565205.1 uncultured Cytophagia bacterium | reverse complement strand
GCTAAAAATCGTATCATTAATCAATTTGAGCGTCAGGCCATTTGCAAATATCTCACCGAAAGCGGAGGTAACGTAACTGTTGCCGCCCAAAAATCCAAAATCCCCCGTCGTACCCTGCAGCGACTTATGGTTAAGCATGGGATTTCGTCAAGGGATTTCAAGTAAACTGCGAATCATTTTGGCTTACACCTTTTCCACTTGATATTGATGACATTTTAGCCCATGTCAGTTAGAAT
>CAZMEG010000429.1:0-3675 GCA_964565205.1 uncultured Cytophagia bacterium | reverse complement strand
GAATCTAAGGAGGTTCATATGGCCATTATTGTACGTATACCGACACCACTACGCAATCTGGCGAACGGACAATCTGAAATACATCTTGAAGCGAAAACTGTGCGTCAGCTCATTGAAAAACTGGAAGCCAGTTTTCCTGGTTTTAAAGCGCGCCTGTGCCATGAAGATGGCCAGCTTCGACGTTTTATTAATGTATATGTAAATGATGAAGACATTCGTTTTTTAAATCATCTCGATACGCCCTTGCATAGCGGGGATCATGTGAGTATCATACCAGCAATTGCAGGAGGTAGTTATGTCTAGTTATGAAGTCGTTGTAGCTGGGGCTACGGGTCTTGTGGGACAAACTCTGATTCGTGTTTTACAGGAAAGAAATTTTCCGGTGGCCAGGCTATGGCCACTGGCTTCGGAGCGATCAGGTAACCGGACAGTAACTTTTAAAAACCAATCTCTCCAGGTTCTGCCTCTTTCAGATTTTGATTTTTCCCAGAAACATTTTGTTTTCTTTTGTGTAGAGCCAAAAATCAGTGAGAAATTTGTCCCCAAAGCTATGAAAGCAGGTTGCATTGCGATTGATAACAGCAGTGCCTTTCGCAGAAAGGAACAGATCCCTATTGTTGTGCCTGAAGTTAATGCTCATAAGCTTGGCCCTGAGACTCGATTGATAGCTAATCCCAACTGTTCTACTGCACAACTGGTGGTGGCAATATATCCGCTGCATCAACTTTTTGGCCTTCGGCGCGTGGTGGTGAGTACGTATCAATCTGTATCCGGGAGTGGGGTGACCGGTCTGGAACAATTAGAAGCCGAAAGGCAGAATCGTGAACCAGAAAGTCGAGCCTACTCCAGAGCGATTTTCAACAATTGTCTGGCACAAATAGGCAATTTTGCACCCAATGGACTTTGCCAGGAAGAGCAGAAGATGATTTTTGAAACACGCAAGATTCTGGAATTACCGGATTTAATTATAGCTCCCACCACAGTGCGCATTCCTATCCCATACTGTCATAGCGAAGCGGTGCTGGTCGAATTTAAACGGGAAGTATCACTTGAGGATGCCAAACATGCTCTCAGTCAAATGGAGAATGTGATATTTTATGATACCGAAGAAGATGGAACCTTTCCCATGCCTCTGGAAGCTAAGGATCGTGATGAAGTGTTTGTGGGTAGACTGCGTAAAGTAGAGAAATGGCCCAATGCGTTACAATTCTGGGTGGTTGCGGATAACTTACGTAAAGGAGCCGCCAGTAATGCCGTGCAGATCGCTGAAAAAATGATTGAAAAGGGATTTGTTTAGTTTGTTTGAAAAAAAACAGCAAAGCCGTAAGGCTTTTACACAGTCTGTTGTGTGTGTTTGAAGATGGGCGAGTTCATTAAAACTGGCTCTCCCTGTTACCCGAAAGGAGCCGAGGGAGGTTCCCAAGCGGAGTCGAAGGAGGCTTCGACTCCGCTAAGTATCCATTGTATGAAAATTTCTATCTTTTTGGACAGCCTCAAGATCATTTTACTAATGGGTAAATGGTATTGCCTTGCTTCAGCGCAGAGCCTCTTCCAGTGCTGTGGCGGCATCGGTGTTAGCATCTCGATATTTAACAATGATAGGAGTCTGAATGGCCAGACCGTGTTTCTGAGCAAAAGATCGATTTAACGGTCGGGTGCCCGGGACCACTACAGCATAAGGTGGAATCATTAAGGGATTGGAAGTGTCAGCTCGATAGATAGTTTCCTTTACGCAATCATATACGGGTGTAGATCGTGTTAGTATTACACCAGCTCCCAAAACAGCATGATGGCCAACCACGGTACCTTCAAAAACCCCACAATTGCCACCTACAATTACATGATCTTCCACAATTACCGGGAGGGTACCGATGGGTTCCAGGACACCCCCCAGTTGTGCCCCCGCACTCAAATGCACGTGTTTGCCTACCTGAGCGCAGGAACCCACCAGGGCATGAGAATCAATCAGGGCGCCTTCATCCACATAAGCGCCGATGTTGATGTAAGCAGGCGGCATGATAATTACACCCGGCGCCACATAAGCTCCCCGGCGGATGGATGTCCCCCCCGGAACTACCCGCACCTGATTATCCAGGTTCAGGGATTTAGTGGGTAGAGTGTTTTTGTCAAAATAACGGAAGGTCTCATTTACAGAAAAATCGATCAAGTGTCCATAGCGGAATAGAAGTAATATCCCCTTTTTTACCCAGGTATTTGCCAACCATTTTCCATTTTGAAATTCCGCGGCACGTATCAGGCCGGTATCCAGAGCTTCAGTGAAAGTCTGTAAAGTTTGGTTAAGATTGTCGATTTTTTCTTTACGGCTGTAAACCTCTTCAATTCTTTTCTGTAACTCCAATAAATCAAACATATTCTACAATCCATTTTTGATAACTTGTTTTTTACATTTTTATCTTATTAGTTGTAATTTTTTTAATTCATTCAACAAAGTCTCTCGGTTTTGCGATGTCATAGGCACCAGAGGTAATCGAAACACTTCGCGAATTTTCCCCATGGCTGCCAGAGAGGTTTTCACCGGAATGGGATTGGTTTCAATAAAGTTTAACTGCATCAATTTAAGGTATTTGTATTGCAAAATCCGAGCAGTGTCAAGGTCGCCATTCAGAGCAGCATGCACCAGACGTGAGAATTCCGCTGGAATCTGATTGGCTATCACCGAAATGACGCCCTCGCCACCCAGAGCGATGATGGGTAATGTGAGTACATCATCACCGGATAGCACGGCAAACCCCTGGGGACGATCCCGCAAGATGGTCATGATCTGGGTCAGATCCCCGGAGGCTTCCTTTACCGCGCGAATGTTGGAAATTTGGGCCAGTTCCAGGGTGGTTTCGGCTTTTATATTTACCCCGGTGCGTCCCGGCACATTATAAAGGATAACGGGTAAGGAGATGGCTTCTGCCACTGCTTTGTAATGTTCGATGAGACCCTTTTGAGTGGGTTTATTGTAATAGGGTGTAACACTGAGGATGGCATCCACACCAATTTCCTGACAGATTTGTGCCATTCGTATGGTCTTGTCGGTGTTGTTGGTACCGGCGCCGGCGATGACCGGTACCCGGCCCTGGACTTCCCCTACCACAAGCTGGACAACCTGCCGGTATTCCTGTTCATTAAGCGTTACACTTTCTCCTGTGGTACCACAGACTACAATACCATCGATTCCACTGGCAACCTGCCAGTTCACCAATTCCTTTAAAGCTATTTCATCTACCTGGCCATTCTCCTGAAAAGGAGTGACCAGCGCCACGAAACAGCCACGAAAAGTGTCATTTTCCATGACCCCTCCTTTCTGCTTGATTAATGAAATCATTCAAGAAATCATCAAAGGTAAAGAAGCCGGTTCTGCCTGGCAGCCATTGAGCCGCCAGTAAAGCACCCCGGGCAAATACCATCCGACTTTTCGCCTGATGAATCAATTGGATAGTTTCATCCGGGTGATCAATCCAAACCTGATGCAGGCCAAAAATCGTTCCAAGGCGTCCGCTGGTAATCTGCAACTGATCAGGCTGAATCTTGCCGGTACTGTTACCCAAAAGCAGGCGGGATTTTCCCGGCAGATGTTGTAATAAATCTTCACCAAGAAGTCGAGCCGTGCCGCTTGGACTATCCTGCTTACCAGTATGATGAATTTCATGAATAGCAAAATCATAT
>CAZMEG010000428.1:0-3676 GCA_964565205.1 uncultured Cytophagia bacterium | reverse complement strand
CCTCCAGCCGCAGGGTACGACTTTTTCCAGGGAGTACGGGTTCGGGGACGCGTCGGGGAAGATCGTAACAAAAATGGTATCGATGATGCGGAGGACACCGGCATTTTTAAATTAAAACCGACGCCTCCGGGTTTCATTAACCTACCCATGACTTCGTTTGGTTTTTTTGCGGCGGGTAGTACCATCAGCGATCCGCCCCTGGGAACTTTTGACGGCACCATTCAATGGTTTAATTTGATGAATGGATTTATTCCGCTAAGTGACCCTTCAAATCCAACAAGGTTCACAACCAACGATGGGAAACCTACATCATTTCCTCTTTCCGGAGACCCGGTAACTGGTACAGGCGATATCGATGGGGTACTATTACCGCCTGGCGACCGGCGCATGCTGATGAACACCGGACCTTTTACCATGGCTCTGGGTGACACCCAGGAAGTGGTGATTTCTCTCATAGCGGCGCTCGGTAGCGACCGTCTCTCCAGTGTTGCCGTACTTAAATTTTTCGATCGTACGGCACAGGCTACATTCGATAATTTATTTCAGGTCATTAAAGCACCGCCATCCCCCAATGTTAAAGCTATCGGGCTGGATGGTGAAATAGTTCTTAACTGGGGCTTTGATGAAAACGCAGTTAAAGCTACCGAGAGTCAGGATGAGTTCGGTTTCAAATTCGAAGGGTACAATGTTTATCAGTTAAAGACCCCGACACCGGATTTATCCCCTGATAATGCCATTAAGTTAGCCACTTTTGATGTGGTCAATGAAATCACCACGGTTCTGTCTGAGGATTTCGACATCAATACCGGAGTCATTATTGATCGGCCTGTACAGGTAGGTAGAAATACAGGTATTAAAAGATTTTTCCGGGTCACCGAAGACGCTTTTAGAGACAGACCTCTGGCTAACGATCAGGACTTTTTCTTTGCGGTTACCGCTTACAACGCAACAGATGATATCGAAGCTACAACCAGAGCTTTTGAAAGCCCGCCTAATGTAGTCACAGTGCGACCCCAAAAGCCCAAGCCCGGCGTTCGCTACCGTTCAGCCTTTGGAGATACGGTGGCGGTTACACATGTAGGACCCAGCGATGGCAACGTGGTGGTCAGGGTGGTGGATCCAACTAAAATAACCGGAGATGATTATAAAGTGGTTTTTCAAGAAGTAACGGTTGACGAAGAAACCCAGGTAGTGTGGCATTTGATCGATATTACCAGGGGTGACACCGTGCTCAAAGCCCAGCAAAAGCAAATTTCTGATCCAGCCGACGAGGCATTTTTGAGCGCTGATGGCTTGCTTGTTCAGGTCTTTGGTGCTCCAAAGGACATCGCCCGTTCCAGTTCTGGCGCGCCGGCCATCATTGAAGTAGCCGGTCCCAATGGGCCCCTAACAGCCGATGATGTGGATGATGACGGTGCAGAATTTGGCGGTAACAAAGTCTGGCACAGTCTTAATGCCGGAGTGGATGGTAAGCGCTGGTACATGAGTGCTGGTGGAGGCGACGGCGATGAAGACAGGATTTTTCGCAACGGGAATATCGGAAACGCGGTGCCTTTTGACCTTGAATGGCGATTTGGCGACGAAAGCATTCACTGGTGGGCTTTTGACAATGGAGAACTGGCCACGGTACCCTGGACATTCTGGAACGTGGGTGTTGGCACCTTTGACGATCCCAGCGACGATAAACAGCTTATCACACTGTCCTTCTCTGGTGGAAACACACCGGGAGTTTTAGACTTTGTGAATACAGATCCATTCTTCGGGGCCACCAAGTGTTCCGATTGGGTATATGTCTGGAACGGCGATTACCAGGCCTTTGCGGCCGATGCCGCTGATGGTTCCATCGATGGTGATGAACCCACAGGACCTGAGTTTTTAGCACGCCAGCTTATCTGTGATGCCGAAGAGTTTGGATTTCCAGGTTTGGAAGGTAGCCCCCCTGAGGCCGGTACGGTTATTCGCTATTTTACCACAAAACCCAATACACCGGCCGATGAATTTAATTTTACCACAAATGAAATTGTTCGAACCGAAAGCGCAGCTCTAAAAAAGAAAGACGCCCTGGAGATGGTTGGTGTCTTTCCTAATCCCTACATCGGATTTAATCGTCTGGAAACGAACAACAACGAAAAGTTCGTGCGATTTAATCATTTGCCAGAAGTGGCTTTGATCAGAATTTTTAACCTGGCCGGTACGCTTGTGCGGACGCTTCGCAAGAACGATCCGTCTCAGTGGTTAGATTGGGATCTTTTAAATGAGAGTCGACTCCCTGTTGCCAGCGGGATTTACATTGCCAATATCGAAATGCCGGGAATCGGCGAAAAGAACTTAAAATTAGTGATTGTTCAAGAACAACAGTTTCTGGATACATTTTAAGTATTTTTGGGGCCCTGGATTTTTGACCAGGGGCCCGGAATTGAATTATTGTAAAAATATAGAACAAGGAGATAAGCTATGAAATCCCAGTTTTATCAAATCGTTGCTGTGACCATGATTTTTCTGCTTTTTTACCAGGCAGAGATTTTCGCAGGCAATCGAAAGAAAGCCGGAACAGCCGCGGCCCCTGAGTTATTAATTCCGGTGGGGGCTAGGGATCTGGCCATGGGTGGAGCTACTATTGCCACTACCAGCGGCATAGAAGCGATATTCTGGAATCCCGCTGGTCTGGCGAAAACTCCTTACCGGGCCGATGCCATGTTTTCACATACTCGCTACATTGCCGATATCGATATCAACTATGTAGCGGTAGCTGGAACCTTCGGGTCTTTTGGTACTGTTGGATTCAGTGTTAAGAGCCTGGCCATCGGGGACATTCCCATTACTACCGAAGACTCACCCGATGGCACGGGTGCTTTCCTGAATCCAACTTTCTTTGTGGTAGATTTAACCTATGCAAAACGGCTCAGTGATCGAGTGGCAGCAGGAGTTAAATTTACTGTGATTAATGAAGATTTAAATGAAGCACGGGTTAATGCCACAGGATTTGCGTTTACTGCCGGTGTCCAGTACAGCAATGTAGGTGGTTTACATGGCCTGGATTTTGGTGTGGCTGTAAAAAACATTGGCCCACAGATGGGATTTTCAGGTTCCGGATTGTTAAGAGAATCTAAAATTTCAGATGCCAGCCGTGGAGTTTCCTTTACCGAAATTGACGCCGCCACCGATGATCTCCCCTCCACCATTGAAATCGGAGCCTCTTACACCCTGGATGCAGGTGAATTTAATAAATTCGAATTTGCCGCCATGTTCCAAAACAACAATTTTTCCGACGATCAGGCCCGGTTCGGTGTGGAGTATAATTTAAGCGATGCCTTTTTTGTCCGGGGCGGCTGGAATTCTTCTCCTGATGCTCCTGAAGACGCCTTTATTTTCGGACCTACTCTGGGGGCCGGTGTACGAGTGGCACTGGGAGGCGTGGTAATTAATGCCGATTATGGTTGGGTGCAGAATGATGTCTTCGATAATCAGAATACGTTTTCTATAAGACTCGGTTTTTAATAACAGCTATCTCACCAAGCCCTCAAGGTCTCGAAAACCTTGAGGGCTTGTTAATTCTTCTCGCGGAGGAATGACATGTGAGCTTTACGAAATGCCTTCGCACTAGACCTTTTCGACAGTCTCTCAAAGAGCTAAAAATATTTATGATAGCCTGAAAAATTCCTGAACCACGAAGGGC
>CAZMEG010000427.1:1195-3678 GCA_964565205.1 uncultured Cytophagia bacterium | reverse complement strand
CTTTAATAACATGTTAAAATTTAATTAATAAAGTTTATAAGTAATTCAAGTTAAGCTTAATTTGAAAAGCCATCCAGTTAGTTGGTGGCTTTTATTTTACCAGAATAATTGACAAAAGAAGCCTATGTTTATTTGCAATATAATGAAGTTTGGAGGAGTAGACTTGTGGGAATTAGAATATTGGAATATTGGAAAATTGTAAGTTTGAATGTTTCCTCGATATTCTATTAATCTGTTATTTAGTGAAGTTTAAAGATAGGACTTTAGAGAATGACTTTTGAAGAATTTGAAGCCATGTTTCCCCAGGACTTGCGAAAAACGAATCAAGTCCAGAGTTTCCATCTCAGCGAAGATGATTTGATCAATATTTATCCAAAATCAATATGCCAAAAGAACCATGCCTTGTTTTTTATTGCTCGAGTTGGCTATGAGAAATTTTTATTTGTGGTTGAACAGAATAGAACCGACATTTTAGATCCGTTTGAAGGAGAGGTTCTATTAACTACTGTATTTCAGGAAGAATATAAATTAAAACGGTGTCCCCTGGTCCATGCCAACGCTAACTTAATTAGAGAACTATTCGAATTCACCCGTCCCGGCTTAATTGGTGTGAGCAATTCATTCGGTTTTGGTGATCGATTGGGATTGGCAAATCCAGCCCATTTAAGAGCTGTAGCCGGGACTGGTTTCAGGGTGGTGCTTGCTCAGCAGTCAATTCGAGAACTCCAGCGCACCCGGCGCACCCCTCAGGAAGTACTCGATGCGGCTACCTGGGCCGTATTTCAGGAAGGTTACCGCGATGGTTTTGGGGCTGACGCCGACCACTTAAAAACCACCGAGGATATCGATCGGATGGTACGAGCAGGCTTTACCATGTTTACGATTGATCCTGGAGAATTCGTGGTGAATGAAGCTGATCATCTAAGCATAAAGGAGTTACAAGAAAGGGCTCAGGATCTGCCCTGGGAAATTTTACAAAATTCGCCGGAAAATTTCATAGCACGCTACGACGGACAAACATTCCACATTGATGATGACTTCACCCTGCAACCTTCAAAACATGAAATTTTAAAAGCACTCATAAAATATGGGGGAGTCCTGGCACATACTGTAAAATTATATCGGTATTTTCAACAAAAATATTCCAGACGACCGGCCGAATTTGAGTTGTCTGTGGATGAAACAGAATCGGTGACCTCACCTTTTGAGCATTTTCTGGTGGTCAATGAATTGAAGAGATTGGGCGTTGAGCTGGTCAGTCTGGCGCCACGTTTTGTTGGCGATTTTGAAAAAGGTATTGATTACAAGGGCGATCTAAAACAATTTAAACAACAATATTTGCAGCATGTCAAGATAGCCGAAAAGCTGGGACCTTACAAAATTAGTGTTCATTCGGGTAGCGACAAATTTCAAATTTATGAAACTATTGGCTCTCTACAACAGGGGTCTGTACATGTAAAAACCGCGGGTACCAGCTATCTGGAAGCTCTGCGTACTGTGGCTGCCACAAACCCTTCCCTGTTTCGTGAAATTCTCGATTTTGCCCGAACTCAGTATGATAGTGAAAAAGCCACCTATCATGTCTCAGCATCGGTGGATAACGTTCCTGAAGCTCAAAAGTGTAGCGATGCTGATCTCATGAAATTGTTCGAACAAAACGATGCAAGACAGGTTTTGCATGTCACATTCGGAAAAGTCCTGACAGAAAAAGATCAGAATAACACCTATCGTTTTAGAGATCGTATTTTGCAGTGTCTTAAAGAAAATGAAGACACCCATTATGCTTTTGTGGAAAAACATTTTCGACGCCATTTCAAGCCTTTTTTAAAAAATTAAAAATTTGAGGAATAAAATGGGTTATCTGGAAGATTTATTTGGATTAAAAAATAAAGTAGCTGTGGTACTTGGTGGTAGCGGAGTGCTGGGAGGTGCCATGGCGGAAGGTCTTGCTCAAGCCGGTGCCAGGGTAGCTATTGTAGGTAGGACGCAGGAAAAAGTTGAGGCTCAAACAAATCGAATCATCAAACTTGGTAAAGAGGCTTTAGGCGTGCAGGCAGATATAAGTAAAAAATCTAATCTTGAACATGCAAAAAAGACCGTCCTGGAGAAATGGCACCGTGTAGATATTCTGGTAAATGCTCCCGGAGTGAATTCCACCACCCCATTTTTTGAAATTGATGAAAGAGAATGGTACGATATTCTGGATGTGAATTTGAAAAGTGTTTTTCTTGCCTGTCAAATATTTGCAAGAAGTATGATCCAGCAGGGTGAAGGAGGAAGTATCATCAACATTTCATCGGCTTCCTCTGGCCCACCGTTATCCCGGGTCTTCACCTATGGAATATCAAAAGCCGGTCTCAACAATTTAACTCAGTACCTGGCAAGGGAGCTGGCTCCGCATAAAATACGGGTTAATGCCATTGCGCCGGGTTTCTTCCCGGCCGAACAGAATCGCCGAATTCTTACTAAAGAACGAACCGAAG
>CAZMEG010000427.1:0-1185 GCA_964565205.1 uncultured Cytophagia bacterium | reverse complement strand
GCATACCCCGCTGGCACGATTCGGCGAACCCGAAGAGCTCGTGGGCGCCACCATCTGGCTGGCTTCAGAGAAAGCTTCCTCATTTGTCACCGGCGCCATCATTCGTGTGGATGGAGGCTTTTCGGCAATGACGATTTGAAATAAATCAAGCAAAGACGCAGAGTCGCAAAGAATTTATTTTAGTTTCATCTTTGCGTCTCAGCGACTTTGCGTGCGCAACTAATTTTGGGATTTGGTTAAATTGGGATTTGGGATTTTCCAAGCTTGATCTTAACAGAGTTTGCAACTCTGTTTAAGCATTTTGCATGTTGGTAAACACGATTACAAACCGTGTTAGATCAAGTTGGGACTTGGTATTTGGTTTTTGGGATGTGGGATTTTTGTACGTGTCCCGTCCAGAAATAAGTTGACTTAATGATCAATGATCACTTTTAAACAGGAGGAGTTCTTTCTATGAGCAAACACGATATCGGTCTCATTGGACTGGCAGTCATGGGACAAAATCTGGTTCTCAACATGGAGAGCCACGGATTTTCTGTGGGCGTTTTCAATCGAACGGTCAGCAAAGTAGATGAATTCATTCAGGGGCGCGCCAGAGGCAAAAATATCACCGGCTACCACAGTCTTGAGGAACTTGTGGCAAATCTCAAGAAGCCCCGCAAGGTGATGCTGATGGTAAAAGCCGGCAAACCGGTGGATGACTTTATCGAGCTATTACTTCCGCTTCTAGAACCCGGTGACATTATTATTGATGGGGGTAATAGCCATTTTCAGGATACCATCCGTCGTACCAGATATTTAAAGGAAAAAGGCTTCCTGTTTATTGGTACCGGTGTTTCGGGTGGGGAAGAGGGGGCGCTGAAGGGGCCTTCCATCATGCCCGGCGGCACACCGGAAGCCTGGCCGCACGTGAAACCCATCTTTCAGGCCATTGCTGCCAAGGTTGCTGATGGTACTCCATGCTGTGAATGGGTGGGAAGCGACGGCGCCGGGCACTTTGTCAAAATGGTTCACAACGGAATCGAATATGGCGACATGCAGATGATCAGCGAAGCCTACTTTTTGATGGAACGACTGCTGGGCTTGACCCCGGATGAAATGCATGAAATTTTCGCCGAATGGAACCGGGGTGAGCTCAATAGCTATCTCATCGAAATCACTGCCGACATCATGGCTAAAAAGGAT
>CAZMEG010000426.1:0-3697 GCA_964565205.1 uncultured Cytophagia bacterium | reverse complement strand
CCTGAGCCGATCTACCGGAAGTGGTCTTCTGAGAATAAACCGGAGTGATGGCCAAAGCCACGAATAGTATCCCAGAAATTATCAAAACAGAAGTTTTGTTAAGAATTGTATGAAAACTCATTGCCAGGGCTCCTCTTATATGAGTTCATAACACAACTCAATTATTTTTCCATAACCGGTTCTAAAGAGGGTTGAGCAACTTTAACCAGATGTGTTTTTTTGAGAACGAAAGCAAATGTTAATGAAATCAATGCGAGAGCGATAAAAATAATAAAGCCTAACGCATAACCGGGGGTTCCATAAATCCGCACAAAAGCCCCCATGGCTGGAGGAATGGCAAAGCCGCCAAAGGCTCCTAAACCACCTACCCATCCCGCAGCACCACCAACCGCTTCTGGCACTTCCTGGGGTACCAATTTAAACACAGCCGCGTTGCAAATACCCATGCCAATAGCCATGAGTATTTCACCGGTTATACAAATTCCATAGTTGCGGAAAACGGTCATGATGAAAGCACCCACCAGTAAGGTTAATAAAGATAAAATAGCCGTATTTTCACCACCGATTTTATCAGCAATAACGCCCCCTCCCACTCGAATGGCTGACGCCAGCACCGAATAAGCCGCCGTTAAAAGACCAGCCGTTACCAGGCTCACAGTAAAAAAGGAGGTCCAGTAAGTGGGCAACCAGGCTGTAAGAGCAATAAATCCACCAAACGTAGTAAAATAGATAAATACCAGAAGCCAGGTTTTCCAGATTTTGGCTGATTTGACCAGACTCTCGGTTAAACTTCCCGATGGAAAAATCTTCTGTCCGTGCTGTTGGGCTATCTCACGCGCTTTCTCCGGTTCCACTTTCTGTGCTAACAGTTGAAAATACCAGGCATTTCGCCCTAAAACATAATAAACGAATGTGCCAACGACTAAAAACAGCAACCAGGCAAGATAAGAACCGGCCAGCCCCCACGATTTCAGGGCTAATGGTAACAGAAACGAAAAAATTCCAGGCGCCAAATTACCCAATCCTGCATAAGTTCCCAGAGCTCTTCCCTGCTGTTCCTGAGGAAACCAGTACGAAACCTGACTGATACCCACCGAAAATGTAGCGATTCCACAGCCACTCAACAAACCCAACAATAATAATAGCGGATAAAGTTGAATGGTCAAATGCTGGGGATAATAGAAAAAAATTACCAGGAACAAACCTAACATCCCAATGATGGAAAGGCCAAGAAGCACCAGAAATGGTTTACGCCCACCGGTCGTATCTACCCAGGCTGAAAATGGAATACGCAACAAAGCCCCCGATAGCGATGGCATGGCAACCAGTAGGCCTACCAGCACCGGACTTAATTCCATGACTTCTTTGAATTGCTTGGCGGTCGGTCCAAAAAGTGAAACAGCAGCAAAACCAAAGAAAAATCCCAGTGTGGCTCCCCATAAGCCCTGACTGGGATTACCTTTTAATTGGTAATCCATGTTTGACCTCACTTTTTGAATTTTGTGATTTTTTTAAGAAGCTTAAACATTAGTTATTAGGAAGCAATAATTCGGTATTTTAGAGTTCTTTATATTTAAGAGATATTTGTCCTTAATATAATTAAATAATTTAAAATGTCAAGCATTTTTTTACTTTTATCAAAATTTTTTTATTCTGATAATTACTTGCTGGTTTAAAAGAATTGACTTCAGTTAAATTTGGCATTAATCTCGCGAATAGTTCTTAGGGAAAAAGAGCGGCTCTCACAGCGCCAAAGGCGGAGCACGAGTCAGTGATTAGGCGAAATAGAGTTATGAAGCCTTGGAGTAGTGGAAAATGATGGAAGCCAGGAGAGGGGGATTCAGGGGGGTGAGTTTGAAGAGTGGACATCTGTGTAAAGAATCTAGTGCGAAGGCGTCTCGCCGAGCATCCTGTAACAGGTTAGTGGCTGTCAGTCCTCGGCGAGGGCGCCTTCGGACTGGCTTTTTGAATTTTCGACAGACCCTTCAAGGTCTCGAAGACCTTGAGGGGTTTACCGGGCTGTTTAAAATCATGCTGTCAGGGACATCAGGAACAGCGTTTAGCCACATAGAGGATAGAAGCGATCCCTGACCGCTATATTTTGTAGCTTTGTGGAACCCTAAAAATGCATTAAAAAAGGAGTAACGAATCGAATTTTCATTACTCCTTTTAAATTAAAATAATTTAGCGTTATTTCTGGAATTATCTGATATTCCTTCGTGCGCGGCGTTTTGCTAACCTCAAAGCGATTTTCTTTTTTTCACTGGGTTTTAAATAATAACTGGATTTTTTAACCTGTTTTATAATACCCGCCTTTTGACATTGTTGCTTAAAACGACGGAGAGCATTATCCAAGGATTCGCCTTTTTTGACCACCGTTACAATCATCGACTTCGCCCCCGACCGCGATCACCCATTGAATAGCTGGATCGACGATCTCTTTTGCGTTTTTCCCGGCAGGGTTTGCAGCGTTTGGGTTGTTGAAATCCCCGCTCGGCATAAAATTGTTGTTCATCTGCGGAAAATGTAAACTCCTCCCCACAGTCTTCGCAAATGATCATTTTGTCTTCCATAGTTTCTCCTTAAAATGATAAAATGATTAGTTCCTTAATTACAATGCTTAGCGGGGACAAAAATCAGAAATGTTTAAGAACTGTGGTAGGACTTAAACCATTCTATTTCTGTCCAGGTCAAACATTGCTAAAGTAAAGTACATTAAAAAAATCATAAAATCAACGATTTATTTTAGTTTCTTCATTAAATACCTATGAGCGCAGCCCCAATCACTCCTGCTGAATCCCCAAGCCTGTGTTTAACAATTGGGGTTTCACAAAAATCACTAAATACCCACCGGATAACCTGTTGAACGCCTTCGGTATAAAGCTCATCAATATTAGAAACACCTCCTCCAAGAACGATAATGTCCGGGTCAAGAATATTGATGATATTGGCCAGAGCACGGCCAAAATTTTCAAAGAAAGTGTGCATAAAAGAAACAGCCGGTTCCTGCCCCTTTCGAAAATCATCTACAATAGAGGTGAGGGGACGTTTCTCGCCATACATTTCCTCATAGCGTTCCTGCAAACCACCTCCGCTGATCAACCGCTCCACACATCCCCGATTTCCACACCAGCAAAGTGGACCATTGGGATCGATGGTGGAATGCCCCCATTCGCCAGAAATAGCTTGATGACCGGTAATCACCTCCCCTTTGTAAACTATGCCTCCCCCGCAACCGGTCCCCATGATCACGCCAAATACCAGGTCTTTGCCCTGGGCAGCTCCGTATAGAGCTTCGGCCATGGCAAAGCAATTGGCATCGTTTTGAATCATCACTTGTCTACCAAGCATTTGCTGTAAATCTTCTCTCAACGGTTTGCCATTCAAACACTGGGTATTGGAATTTTTTAAAAGACCCGTTCGGGGTGAAATGGCTCCTGGTGTGCCAATGCCTAAAGTGTGTGCTTCGTGGTCAATTCGCTCTACCATGAGATCATACAATCGCTTTATGTTATTCAAAATATGCTGGTATCCTCTCTCCTGTTCAGTAGGGATGCGATGACGGAAATGCTCCTGGCCCTCCTCATCCAGAATAATGCCTTCGATCTTAGTGCCGCCCAGATCAATGCCTAAACGATACATGGGTATGCCTCTTTACTCATTACGAGACTGTCGAAAAAGTCTAGAACGAAGGCGT
>CAZMEG010000425.1:0-3708 GCA_964565205.1 uncultured Cytophagia bacterium | reverse complement strand
TATGATGTTTCTAACTTAGAACCCATGGTAGCCAAACCGCATTTGCCAGGCAATGTGGTGCCTGTCTCGCAGGTTGAAAAAATACCGGTGGATGAAGTCTACATCGGTTCTTGCACAAATGGTAAAATTGAAGATCTGCGCATTGCTGCTCAAATCTTGAAAGGCAAGAAAATTAATAATCGACTCCGAATGGTGGTTGTTCCAGCCACAGATTCAATATATCATCAAATGTTAAAAGAAGGCCTGGCCGAGATTTTTCATGAAGCAGGCGCTGCAATTGGTCCCCCAACCTGTGGAGCTTGCTTCGGGGCTCACATGGGGGTGATGGCGGAAGGGGAAGTTGGAGTTTTTACTACCAATCGCAATTTTGTGGGCAGAAATGGTCATCCTAACGCTAAAGTCTATTTGGTCAGTCCTGCTGTGGCGGCAGCTACCGCTATTACAGGATATATTACGGATCCTCGAGAAGTGGTAAATTGAAAATGAAATAGTGAAAAAGAGGTGAGAAATTAGAAAGGAAGAAAAAGCTCGGTGACCAAAACAACAGAGGACTTTGAAATAGTTATTGTAGGGGCAGGTCCCGTGGGACTTGCCTGTGCTATTGAATGTGAGAAAAATAAACTTAAATATACTATTTTAGAAAAAAGTTGTCTTGCCAATACAATCTACCATTACCCGACTAACACGATTCTTTTTTCATCTCCGGAATTACTTGAAATTGGCGACATTCCGTTTATTATTTCAACTGAAAAGCCCACACGAAACGATACTTTAAATTACTATCGAAGAGTAGCTGATTATTACAATCTTAAAATTCGGCAGTATGAAAAAGTCGAAAGGGTGGAAGGGGCAAAAAACGATTTCTGGATAAGAACCAATCGTAACCGTGTTTATCGAAGTAATTTTGTGATTATTGCCACGGGACAATATGACAATCCTAATTACCTAAACGTGCCTGGAGAAAATTTAACAAAGGTGAGCCACTATTACACCGAGGGACATCCGTTTTATCGACAGCATGTGGCGGTGATTGGTGGCCAAAATTCTGCCGTTGAGGCAGCACTGGATTTGTATCGGCATGGAGCTTATGTAACTTTGATTCATCGGCGATCCAGCCTGGGCGATTCGGTAAAATACTGGATAAGGCCCAACATCGAAAATCGTATCAAAGAAAATAAAATTCGGGCATTGTTCAATACAGTGGTGAAAGAAATAACCGAGGAGGCCATCATCGTCCATAAAGCAGATGGTACCACTGAAAAGATCAGAAACGATTTTGTTTTTGCTATGACCGGTTATCGACCCAATCTTGATTTTCTAAAAAGTCTTGGGATTAAGATTGAATCCAATGATACACCAGTACATAATCCCGAGACATTGGAAACCAATATTCCCGGCATGTATATCGCCGGGGTGATCACAGCAGGAGCTGCGGGAAGTAAACTATTTATCGAAAATTCCAGACACCATGGGAAAATAATTATAGACTGCATTTTGAGAACTGTAAATTCATAAATTAAAGGGAATAATGGAGTATTGGATAGCTGGATTAATAGAAAGCTTTTTCAGTCACCCAATGATCCATCGCTCCAATACTCCTTTAGCCTAATAACATAAATTTTAATATGAAAATTCAGGATAGGACATATTACCAATGGCTAATCAAAAAAACTTTGATGTGGTGATAATTGGCGGCGGGCCCGGAGGCTATGTGGCCGGCATTCGGGCAGCCCAGTTAGGAATGAAATCCTGTGTGATAGAAAAAGATCGATTAGGTGGACTTTGTCTAAACTGGGGGTGTATCCCCAGTAAGGCCCTGCTAAAAAGCGCTGAAGTTTATCATATGTTTCAGCATGCCGAAGATTACGGTTTGAGTGTGCAGGGAATTAAATTTGATACCAAAAAGATTATTAAACGCAGTCGTGTCGCCGCTGAAAGATTAAGTAAAGGAGTAGAATTTCTCCTGCGAAAAAACAAAGTGGAGCATATTTCAGGAACGGCCCGTATTGCGAAAAAAGGCCTGGTTGAAGTCTCCCAGGATGGAAAAGTAGAGCAGGAAATCCAGGCAAAACATATTATCGTTGCCACCGGTGGGACCACCCGTTCATTACCCGGCGTCAAGTTTGATAAAAAGAAAGTCATTACCAGTAAAGAGGCGCTGGTACTGGAGAACTTCCCAAAAAATCTGGTAATTATTGGTGGAGGGCCTATCGGAGTTGAATTTGCTTATTTTTACAATGCTTTTGGGGTCAAGTGTACCATCGTTGAAATGATGCCACGTATTCTTCCTTTTGAAGACGCTGAAATCGTTGACATTTTACAGAAATCTTTTAAAAAGCGTGGTATTGAAATTTTAACCAATACCAAAGTGGAAACTTTAGAAACAACCGCTAAAGGGGTGAAAATAAAGGTGGCCACCAAGGATGGTAAGATGCAAGAAATTACCGGCGATACGGCACTGGTGGCTGTAGGCTTTGAAGGCAACACCAAAAATCTTGGTCTGGAAGAACTCGGGGTGCAAATTGAAAAGAGCTTCATAAAAGTAGATGATAAATATCGCACAAGTGTGGAAGGAATTTACGCCATTGGGGATGTCATCGGTCCTCCCCTTCTGGCGCATGTAGCCTCTGCTGAAGGAATATTTTTAGTGGAGACTCTGGCAGGTTTAAATCCCATGCCAATAAATTATGAGAACATTCCCAGTTGTACTTACTGTCAGCCCCAGGTAGCCAGTGTTGGTTTAACCGAGGAAAAAGCCAAAGAACGGGGCTATTCGGTAAAAATCGGGCGGTTTCCATTTCGAGCCAACGGAAAATCCATTGCCGTAGGGGAGACCGAAGGCATGGTAAAACTGATTTTTGATGAAAAATATGGCGAACTCCTTGGTGCGCATATAATTGGTGTAGAAGCCACCGATATGATCGCCGAACTGGGAGTTGCCAAGACCCTGGAAACGACTCATCTGGAGATTTTGAAAACCGTACATGCGCATCCAACTCTGAGTGAAGCGGTCATGGAAGCCGCAGGTGAAGCCTATGGCGAGGCCATTCATATTTAACTGTGCTGAATGAAATGATGATCAAAAAAGGCTTTTTAATTAAAACCGGACTTCTTGATTACAAAAAGGCCTGGGATTTTCAAAAAACCATACATCAGGCTCGTATTAACAACCAGGTTCCAGATACCCTCATTCTGACCGAACATCCGCATACTTACACTATTGGCAAAGCCGGTGGTGAAGAACATTTAATTGCCGAGGAAAGGCTCTTAAATAGGCAGGGGATCAAAGTTTATCGCATTGATCGTGGCGGAGATATTACTTATCATGGGCCAGGTCAAATAGTGGGGTACCCGATTCTGGATTTACACAACTATTATCTCGACGTGCACCGATTTTTGCGGGACATTGAAGAGGTTATCATTCGGACTCTGGCATTTTATGGTATCCGGGCGGGTCGCATTAAGGGTTTAACCGGTGTTTGGGTGGAAGGGGCCAAAATTGCCGCTATCGGCATCAAAGTGAGTCGCTGGGTGACCATGCACGGTTTCGCCTTTAATGTGAACACCGATTTAAATTATTTTCGACATATTATTCCGTGTGGCATTGCTGATAAGCCGGTGACCTCCATGGAAAAATTGCTTGGAACCAGAATAAATTTTGAAGAGGTTAATAATAAAATTATTCAATGTTTTTCGGAGGTGTTCAAT
>CAZMEG010000424.1:0-3723 GCA_964565205.1 uncultured Cytophagia bacterium | reverse complement strand
ATAATACCCTCCTTATAGAAGTGTGAATTTAAGATTTGATTTAAAGATGTGAATTTAACAAACTAAAGAGAAGTAAAAGGATTGTTACCTTTTTGTAGGATAATCACCTCCTTTCAGGTCTGCCAAAAAAGAATGGATATTAAAAAAATAATAATTAATTAAAAAATGTCAAGTGAAAATTAATATTGAATAGCAAAAGAAACAAATTTTACATTATTCAGACGACCGTAATCGGCCCATCCAAAGTCAAATTTAATATTGGTGCCAACCGTATCATATTTAAGTCCAATACCAAAGGTTGCGCCCTGTTCGCCATTACGCAGAAAAAGAGCCTGATAACCTCCCCGCAGGAAAAGAATATTTTTTAAACCCACTTCAAATCCTGAGTTGAGAAATTCCGTGTTATCATTGGGTTGGGATCCATCAGCCGCGGCAATAATAGAAATATCTTCGTTTTGTACCACTCGTAAGGCCACACCAAATCGCAGATTTAAAGGGATATCAAAACTCTCCAGACGGAACTTTGAAGGGACTTCCTCTACGGAACCCGCTTCGGGAAGCGGGTCTTCATTAAAGAAGATATCACGACCATCGAGTCGCATTTTAGTGCCAAAATTGGTAATGGTTGCCCCTATTGTTAATTTATCCCAGGGGGTCCGGTAAAGAATACCCAGATCGAAACCAGCGCCTCGAGCCGATTCATTGAACAAATTTTCCTGAATAAATTTGGCCGTAGCGCCAATAGCAAAACGATCAGTAAGTTTGCGAGCATAGGTAACCCCCAGAGCAATAGCATTGTAATCCCATACCTGACCGGTGCCTTCAGGAGCAAAGACCGTTCGCACGATCTCCTCCGGGGTACGGAATGAAGTCACCTGGAATCCGAGAGAACCAAAATTACCGGCGTTGAGTGAAAAAGCCGCAAAATCAAAGTTGGTGTCAGCGAGCCATTCAGCATGATTAAAAGTAGCCTCACCACGCCCTCCTATGACGGCCAGCCCGGCCGGGTTCCAGTAAATGGAATTAATATCATCAGCAAGAGCCGTGAAAGTGCCACCCATACCAATAGGTCTTGCCCCCACACCAATTTTTAAAAATTGAGCTACCGTAGTGCCAACTTTGGATGTTCTCTGTGCATAATTGTTAGAAATCATAAAGAATAAACAGACAAGCCATGCAAGAGATATTTTAAAATATTTCATCTTGAACACCTACCTTAAAATTCTTATAAATAAATCATTATAAAAGAGATTATTTGATTAAAGCGAATCGCCCAATCTTTGTACCGATGCCAGGGGCATCCACGTGGTAAATGTAAACACCGTAGGCAGTTTGCTGTGATTCAAAAGTTAATAAATCCCAAACAGCAAAATCTCGCTCGTCATCTTTGTAAATCGTATCCACTAATTCTCCTGTTATGGTATAAATCCGAATGGTACACTTCTTGGGTAAATTACGAAATTCTATGCGTCGATCATCTCTTTGACCGGTGCGAGGACCGGCAATCTCGGCGGCACTAAAGGCGATGTAGGGATTGGGTACCACGTAGATGTTATCCAGTACACTTTTGGCTTTCTGGCTGTTATATTGAACCCCACGGGTAGTGAAAACATATTTATCGCCCGGCTCGAAGGGTTTTTTAGTAAAGATCAAGAAGACATCTCCCTCACCCGGATAAATGGGATCCTCAAAAACAATAAGTGAGTCAGCCGTGCCGTCGGCAGTTTTAATGGTATCGCTGGGTGGAGTAAATTTAATTTCGTACATGGTATCGGTCACCCGTTCTGCATCCGGACGAATAAGCACGATAGTCTCCTGATAATCCCACCTTTTGTTACGCAATTTAGGATTGGTTTCGTTAATGAAAAAGTCCAACTGTTTCTCGGTTCCCACTTCAATGATTTTAAATGGTGCCACCACTTTAGTAATGATGCTGGTATCTGCCGGGGCGATCAATTTACCATCTGCAGTAGTATCATAATCAACAAAATGAATTTCGAAATCGGAAGGTACGGCCTGTGCCCTGCCCACGGTAGCAAGTCGGAGAAATTCCACCTTGAAATTGGTGTTACTCTGTTTAACTTTGAACCCACTCTTTTCGAGGTCCAGTTCTGTGGGATCGTCTTTCACAAAAATGCGCATGCCATCAAATACCGGATTGTTATCTTCGTTATTCAGTGAAACACTTTCAGCCACAGGTTTAAATAAAAATGTGATATTAAAGCTTTCCCCTTCCGGTAAAGCACCCGGACTCGTACCGCGAATCCGCCCTTCTTTGAAATCGATTTCATAATTCCCCGGATCAATTACCTGACCCGAGGGGGTAGTCACCGTTACGGAGCCTTCTACCAGATTTTTAACACGTAAATTTACAAAAATTGTATCACGCGATATGAAGCTGGTACTGATGGGCTGTAAATCGATAACAGAATACCCGGTGATCTGGGTATTCTCATCCACTTCAACGGGTTCGAAAACAACTTCGTATTTTTTTCCATCTTTCACTTCAAAAGGATTCAGTATTTGAATTTTAACCTGCCCGGTGGCATTCCCAACTTCACGTACAGCAAAATTATTTTCATCTTCAACCAGACGCGGTTCAACAAAATCGGTAGCAGGTGGCCCGGGAACTACCATAGCGGTATTCACATCAAAGGTAAATTCACGAGTTAACGGATCGCGCTGAATAACCCGTTGACTTTCAGAGGGGGCCAGTTGGGCATTAACGTCACCATGGTCATAGGAAGTGATGGCATAAAAATAGGTCACGCCATTAACAACATTGTTAGAATCCACAAAAGCATGTACAAGTCCCGTGTTATTACCCAGGTCAAAACGGACACCACGCCCTTTGTACTCAATTTCCGCCAGACCAGAATACTCGTTAACCAGGTCAAACTGGGCCGGAACTCCATTAGCCTGTTTGAGAGGTTCCGAAAGAAATGGAATACCCCGCGAATCGGTAATGGTCTGCGTATCGTTAAAGCTGAAATCGCGACTACGATAAATTTTATATCCTTCAAAATCGAAACCCTTGGAGGGATCATCTGGATTGGCACGCGCTACAAATGGATCGAACGAGGATTCCGCACGGGTATCCCAGTAAAGGGTTACTTTTCGATCTCCGGGTACCGCCACCAGTCTCGGTTTTAATGGAGGTTTAGCAAAACGGTAATCAGCTTCAAAGACCTGCTGTGAAATTTCTGCGTTCTGTAACAGATCATCCAGGTCCACGCCTAACAGTAGAGCAATGGAAAAGCGCTGGCTTTCACCAGGACGCAGGCGAAACGGACCCGAACTGTAAATAAAAACATTGTCGGCTTCCTGTTCAATTTGCGGTTCTGGATCGCCAGGCCGCTGATTGGGTGTAGACATTAGCCGCCACATGAGTTCATCGTTTTTAGGTCGATTGTTACCACCAAACAAAAGAGCATTAAAGCTGGTAAGACCCAGTTGATCCGATTCAGCTATATCGAGAAAACCAAAGTTGGGTTCCCCGCCCAGAAAGCGCATGCCTTCCTCCTGGCGCTCCGAGGTAGGTTCACCTGGATCAAGGATTCCGTCATTATCAAGGTCTAAAAAGAAAAGCTGGGTGGGTTTCCCATCCCCTTCGCCAAAATCACCGGTACCGGCGATACCATCCACTCCCACGTCATCAAACTCGGGATCCCAATCACCATCTTCATCACCCGACCAGTGCAATTTGGGTGGACCATAGATACC
>CAZMEG010000423.1:3551-3757 GCA_964565205.1 uncultured Cytophagia bacterium | reverse complement strand
ATCGAATAATGAACAAGGAATTATGAATCACGAAGGTATTTTTCCTTCATCATTCTGCGTTCCTTGTTCGACGTTCAAAATTCAAGGCAAAAGAATGAATATCGATTGATGAACAAGGAATGATGAACATTGAAGATATTTTTCCTTCATCATTCGGCGTTCCTTGTTCGACGTCCAAAATTCAAAGAGTGAAGAATACCGAATAA
>CAZMEG010000423.1:0-3541 GCA_964565205.1 uncultured Cytophagia bacterium | reverse complement strand
ATTATGAATATTGAAGGTATTTTAATTCTTCATTCGGCGTTCCTTGTTCGACGTTCAAAATTCTTAAGGAACAGGATGAAATCAATTACAATTATTTCAATAACATTAATAATAAGTGGTTTCCTGGTAAGTAAAACCTATGCCCAGGGTGGATTTGCCGGGTCTTTTTTAAGAATTGGTGTGGGTGCCAGGGCCAAAGCCATGGGAGATGCTTACACGGCCCTCGCCCGGGGTATTGAAACCAGTTATTATAACCCGGCTGGTTTGCCTTTGTTACAACATGCCGAGTTCATGGCTTCCTTCCGTGTCCTTGCTCTGGATCGGCGATTTACATTTTTAGGCTTTGGTGTGCCTATCCATCCCAAAATCGAAAAGGGGGAAGAGGGTGCTATCGATGGTGCCTTTGCTATATCCTGGATACAGGCACGCGTGGGCGATATTGATGGTAGAGATAGCGATGGGCGTTCTATTGGAGAGTTTTCCAATTCCGAAAATGCCTTTATATTTTCGTTTGCATTAAATCCAGTGCCTGCACTGGCTTTTGGCCTTTCTGTAAAAGTGCTGTTAAATCGATTTCCGGATATTGGCATCAATGGCCAAACCCTGTCTTCTACGGGTGTGGGATTCGATTTCGGGGCTTTGCTCAGACCTACCGATTGGTTGAGCCTGGGAATTGCTATCAAAGATATTAATTCTAAATATCGCTGGAATACCGATAAATTGTATGGAGAAGATGGGTCAGAAGTTTTCAATAAATTTCCAAAGATTTTACGTCTTGGCACGGCCGTGAAAGTTCCAAAGATTCGCGATTTAACACTGGCTTTTGATTTTGAGGATAGCGAAGAGTTGGATGCTCGTTTGCATTTCGGCGCTGAAAAAATATTTAAAGAAGGCATTGTTCTGCGAGCTGGATTGGATGATCAATCCATTACAGCGGGGGCTGGCTACCAATTTGATCTTTTGGGTAAAACCTCGCAGTTAAATTATGCTTTTACAGCACCCGGTGATCGTCCGGAAGAAGAACACATTTTTACCTGGGTATTTCAATTTTAGAAAGGAAATAAAAGTGAAGTTTTCAAAATTTATTCTCACAGGGTTGTTTTTGGTTTCAACATTTTTAAGTCCCATTTGGTCTCAATCTCTGGATGCAGGAAAGACGGGACTGGCCTTTTTGCGAATGGGGGTGGGAGGACGCGCCAGTGCCATGGGGGAAGCCTTTGTCGCCATAGCCGATGATCCCACCAGCACTTACTGGAATCCAGCCGGCCTGGTAAACGTTAGGACCACACAGGTATCATTTACTCACACCGAATGGATTCAGGATATTACACATGAATTTCTGGCTTTTGTTTTTCCAGCATTCAAAGGAACCCTGGGCTTTAGTTTCATCTCCAATAATGTGGGCGGCATCGAACAGCGAGTAAAACCGTCCGCAGAACCCATTGGTACGATTAGTGCTAACGATGTGGCCTTTGGACTCACCTACAGTAGATTATTCGGTGAGGGATGGCAGTTTGGAGTTACCGCAAAATATTTGTACGAGAAAATTTTCATTGATGGCGCGGCAGGCCTGGCGTTTGATTTTGGTCTGCAAGTACGTCCTTTTGATCGCAACCTTACTTTTGCCCTGGTTGTGCAGAATCTGGGTTCAATGGGTAAGCTTCAACAAGAGACCATCACCTTACCCACAACCATTCGTGTTGGTGCAGCCTACAAAATTATACTGGAAAGCTTTAATGCTGAGCTGGTTATAGCTGCCGATGGTGTAAAGGTGCGGGAGACGGATTTCAATGGTAACCTGGGGGCCGAACTTAAATTTAATGATCGTCTGGCTTTTCGATTGGGTTACCAGAGTGGATTTGAAGAAAAAAGTATGAGTGGTGGATTTGGCTTTCATTTTCGTCGGTATTCATTTGACTACGGGTATACTCCATTTAGTTCAGGCCTTGGAGACACGCATCGTTTTTCATTTTCTGTAGAACTCTAATTTTGTTTTTATTTTAATTTAAAATATTCTCTTTAAATTTTTACAATTCACCCGAAATAATTTTTAAAAAGGAGTAAGAACATTCTTGAAAAAGATTTACCTGGCTTTTGGAATTCATAACCATCAACCTGTAGGTAATTTTGACTTTGTTTTTAATGATGCCTATCACAGGGCTTACTTACCGTTTTTGGAGCTTCTTGAAAAACATCCACAAATTCGAATAGCCCAGCATTACTCGGGAATTTTACTGGAATGGATTCAGCAGCACAAACCGGATTTTATTCCCCGTCTGCAAAAACTGGTACAGTCTGGCCAGGTAGAAATGATGACCGGGGGATATTATGAACCCATCCTTGCTGTTATCCCGTATGAAGACAAAATTGGTCAGATCCAGAAATTGACCCGATTTTTGGAACAACATACTGGTTATTCACCACAGGGGATGTGGTTAGCCGAGAGAATCTGGGAACCCCATTTGCCAAAACCCTGTGTTGAAGCAGGGGTTAAATACGTGATTTTGGATGATTCGCATTTTAAAAATGCGGGTCTCAAAGAAGAGCAATTATCTGGATATTATGTGACCGAAGAAGAAGGAGCAAGCCTTTACCTTTTTCCCATAAGTGAAAAATTACGCTACACCATCCCATTTCAACCGGTAGAGGAAACCCTGAACTATTTGCAAGAGGTTGCTTCTAATACACCGGATACCCTGGTAGTGTTTGCCGATGATGGTGAGAAATTTGGTATCTGGCCGAATACCTACGAGCACTGCTACCAAAAGGGCTGGTTAGAAGAGTTTTTTCAAGCCCTGGAAGAAAATAGTCAATGGATTGAGATGATTCATTTTTCCGAGGCTCTGGAGAAAATTAAACCCCTGGGACGGATTTACCTGCCTACGGCTTCTTACCGGGAGATGATGGAATGGGCTATGCCGACGAAGGCCATTCACGAATATGAAAAATTTGAGTCTATTTTAAAAGAACATAATTTATTCGATCGTTATAAGGTGTTTGTACGGGGTGGTTTCTGGCGAAATTTCATGGCAAAATATCCCGAATCTAACAATATGCACAAGAAGATGTTGTATCTCTCCAGGCGGTTAAAATCATTACAGCAAAAATTCGGTGACAGTGAAATGTATCAACAAGCCCGGGATCACATCTGGGCCGGACAATGTAACTGTCCCTACTGGCACGGCGTTTTTGGTGGACTCTATTTAAATCACCTGCGTTATGCTACATATAATCATTTCATCCAAGCCGAAATATTAATCGATCAAATGGAACATAAAAATGCAGATTTTTTGGAATCTACTTGCCTTGATTTTGACAACGATGGTTTTCAAGAAGTGCTTCTTAGCAATCAAACCCTCAATCTCTATTTTTCGCCTGAACAGGGCGGCAGCCTTTTTGAACTGGATTTTAAACCCCGTGCTATTAATTTGTTGGACACCTTAACTCGTCGCGAAGAAAGTTATCATAAAAAAATTTTACAGTTACAAAGTCAAAAATCTACTGCAACAGAAGGGAAAATCGCGAGCATTCATGATCTGGT
>CAZMEG010000422.1:0-3761 GCA_964565205.1 uncultured Cytophagia bacterium | reverse complement strand
AAGGGAAAATAAAAATAACCTTCAACTGGCATCTTTCCCGAATTAAAAAAATCCTGTTCTACTGTGACTTCAGCCGTGGACTTTTGTATTACAACATTCACTTTATGCGATATTAGTATCGGCGTGCCATTGGAATAGGCATGTCCAATTTCTGAAGGGACTATGATTCCCTGGGTTAAAGCAATCCGGGGGATGATTAAAATGATCCACAGGAGTAAATTAAAAGTCAGAAAATTGGCACTTCTTCTATTCATTTATTTTGCGATCACCTTTTTCAAATTATTTATTTTCATTTCATACCGGTGTTCCCCCATCTGAAAACGCAGGGCTTTTTCATTTTCAAAATAAAATCGCAGGGCTTTTCGAGCTTTTTCTTGATCGCGTGTTTCGGTAGCTTCTTGAGACAGAACCAGGGCCAGATGGTATATCCCCAGTGATTTATAGGTAGGGTCCTGTTCACGACTTATGTAGGACAACCAGATATTTTTCTTTTCTTCCAGGGAAACACTCTGCTGGACAATCCACAAAACTTCCAAGTACGCCCCCTGAACCGGTGGAGTTTCACTTGAAATTTCTGGCAATTGCATGGTGGTTACCGGAGTTCTGGAGCCACTAACATCGAGGGCAAAACGATCTAACACTCGATAGCGTGTATCGCTATGTTCGTTAACCACAAGATCTTTTAAAGGCAGGAAATCAGTAGCGGGAATAGGATACAATTCATGATCTATTGTTAGATTCTGAGTGAAAGACAACAATCGTGGAGTTAACATACCAACTAAATTTTTAGGAAGTAAAGACCTGAAGTTTGGGGTCTTTTGCATTTTATTTTTAGTTAAAACGTTTCTTCTTTTAGTAGTTGTGTCTGGAAACTTTTTTACAATAGAAACGGGAGGTGTTTTACTTTTTGGAGTTTTCTGAATTTTTTGCTGAGACTTTGCATTCAATTCAACTGGAGGAATAACCGGTTTCTCTTTTTCAACGGGTTTTTGTGACTCCGTGAATTGGATATTCGTTAAATTAAGAGGCTCTTTATGTAAAAACGGTAAAGTGGCGAAAATTAAACCAGCCACCAAAAGGGTAGCCACCATACCCCATCGAAACTGTGGGGTGAACCAGAGATCAGTTAGCTTTGTCAGGATGAGATGAATAGGCGAGGGTTTCGGAACTAATCCTAATCGGCGAATTACGATCTGGGGTAATTCATCCCAGTAGTCCTCCGGGGGAGAAGGCAAAATTTCGGTTCTGGCAATGATGTCTAATTTTTCGTAGGCAGTCAATTCATTTTTACACGAATCGCAATTTTGTAGATGTTCTTTAAATTCTATTAGCTGATTTTCAAAAAGAAGATCATCTAAATACAGGTGGATATATTTTTTAAAAGTTTCACAATTCATATTTTGCACCATTCAGGTTATTGCCCACATATTCTTTTAACAGAACTCGTAATTTATTTCTTGCACGTGCAAGACGTGACATCACCGTGCCCATTGAAATTTGCAGGTGTTCACTGATTTCCTGATAGCTTAAGCCCTCCCTTACCCTGAGTACAAAAACCATGCGTTGTTCGTTGGGTATTTTTTCAAGCGCTTTCTTTAGATCTTTAATTAATTCTTGTTCTTCGGCATCAAAAATTTGATTGGCCGGTTTCGATAAATCTAATTTGTGATTGTTGTCATTATCATTGAGTGAATATAAACGATTTCGATTCTTCTGTTTTTTAAAATTGATGGTTGTATTAATGGCAATTCTGTAAAGCCAGGGATAAAATGGAAAGGCCTGATCATAGGTGGAGAGTTTGGTATAGGCCTTCACAAAGGTATCCTGCAATATATCACTGGCATCTTCATGATTCATGACGATTTGTAATATAGTATAATACAACCGTTTTTGATATTTTCTCACAATCCATTCAAAGGCTTTTGCATCGCCATCAAGTGATTTTTGAATGTATCGTTTAATTTCTTTTTCCTGGGCCAGGCTCATATTTGCACGGCTTTGTCGACAGAAAGAACGATATTTTTTACAATTACCATTTTAAAATGAATTTATTCCCAACAATTCGATCTGCCAGGTTTTCAAAAACCGGCGGATCTCTTTCAATGCTTATTTAATTTTAATTCTCATCCTGGCATCCACGCCACGAAACATTTTTTTATCTGGAAAAACAAGAAAAGGATTGATGTCGAGCTCTTCTATCTGGGGGAAATCAAAGGCTAACTGTGAGAGTCGAAGGAGAATTTCTTTAAGGTAGGAAAAGTCGACAGGTGGAGCACCGCGCACTCCTTTTAGAATAGGCAACGCTTTGATTTCCTGAATCATCTCTTCAGCATCCGAATCTGTAAGAGGCACAATACGAAAAGACACATCTTTGATGACTTCCACATAAATACCGCCGAGTCCAAACATGATCAGTGAGCCCAACCCTGGTACCGCGGTAATGCCCAGGATGGTTTCCCGCCCACCTTCTACCATTTCCTGTAAAACAAAATCTACCTGTTTCAGATCAATTTTTCTACCCTTTAAAGATTCCACGATCTCAAAATAGGCCTCTTGCACATCTTCAGTCGTTCGCAAATCTAATTTGACGCCACCCACATCTGTCTTGTGCTGGATATGTTTTGAAGCAATTTTAAGAACCATAGGACTTTTCATGGTGCTGGCATGGCGTAGAAGTTCGTTTAAATCTTTACTAACATGGGATTGAACAAAGGGTATTCCATAATTTTTCAGGATGGATGTGATTTCATTAATGGTAAGTTGCTCTCTTTTTTCTTGCAGAGCCTTTTTTAACACTTCGGCGGTTTCGCTTTTTGCGACAGGAAAGCGGGAAACCGAGCTGATGCTCTTCTGGCGCCAGTGACTATATTTGACCATTGCGGCCAGGGTCCGGGCGGCTGATTCCGGAAAGGCATAAGTAGGAATCCGGTGCCGCTTCAACTCTTCCACACCCGTGGCCACGCCTTTGACTCCCATGAAACAGCCCAGAACAGGCTTATCATGTTGAGCTGTAACCGCAATAATTTTCTGGGCCACCTGAATGGGGTCGGTAATTATGGGGGCCACAAAAATAACTATGGCAGCATCCACATGGGGGTCTTCCAGCACCCGGCTCAATGTGAATTGGAAATCTTCTGGCTGGGCTCCTGCCAGTAAATCGACCGGATTATTAACGATGGCATCCGGGTTCAGTTGCTGCCGCAAACGGCTTCTGGTTTGTTCGGACAAAGGGGCTACCTGGAGGCCGAGGCTCTCACAGGCATCGGCGGCCATGATAGCGGGTCCCCCGGCATTGGTAATGATCGCCACTCGATTACCCCGGGGCAAAGGCTGGTGTGCCAAGCCCATGGCGATCTCGAACATCTCTTCAATGGTATTGGCGCGAATGACACCACACTGCTTGAAAAGCGCATCGAAAGCGATGTCCATACCCGCCAGCGCTCCGGTATGAGAAGAGGCCGCACGTGCCCCCGAGCTTGTCCGGCCCGATTTAACCACCACAATGGGCTTTTTCTGGCTAACCTGCTGAGCTAATCGAAAAAACTTTCTGGGATTGCCAAAACTCTCCAGGTACATGAGGATTACCTGAACGGAGGGATCATCACGCCAGTACTCCAGCAAATCGTTTCCAGAAACGTCGGCTTTGTTGCCAACCGAAACAAACATGGAAACGCCCAAATTTAAGGCGTTGGCGTGCTCCAGGATAGTTTGACCCAGAGCCCCACTTTGAGATACAAACCCCAGATTGCCTCGCAGAGAAA
>CAZMEG010000421.1:3342-3767 GCA_964565205.1 uncultured Cytophagia bacterium | reverse complement strand
ACCCGTTCATCGTAAATACCAAAATTGGGCCCGGGAAACGTTTTGACAAGGGCCACAGGAATACGCATGTCTTCCAGACGTAAAGCTGAAACCGCCTTGAATCCGAAGACATTCCCCACAATTGAGGACATGATATTGACCACCGAATTCTCTTCAAATAAATCCATGGGGTAAGCAATGTATGCGATGTCGCCTTCGATTTTATAGACCTTGGCTTTGTAAAAATCGAGATCGGTATAAATCAGGAGGGTTAAGGCTTTTTAGAAGTAAATCAACAATAAGCGCTCTTTCTTCCACAGGAAGCGAAATCACTTCTTCTATTAATTCTTTCTTTTCATATTTACTCAACATTTTACTTGATTTATCACGCTTTGTATTTCAATTCAAAATATTTAAACATTTTCCAAAAATTTTAAGATTCACAG
>CAZMEG010000421.1:949-3332 GCA_964565205.1 uncultured Cytophagia bacterium | reverse complement strand
GGGGTAAGCAATGTATGCGATGTTGCCTTCGATTTTATAGACCTTGGCTTTGTAAAAATCCAGATCGGTAAGTTGATTAGACCAGACCTCAGTCCAGGTGCCGGTTGATGATTCAGCAGCCACTGCCGATGCCGCTTCGATCATATCCACCCCTGGTTTAGGGGTAATGCGAAAAGCACATAGCAGGTCGGTTTCAAGGGGCTGATAATCCGGTACATAGTAGGTTGCTGCATAAGGTTGAACACCCGCCTGATATATTGTTTCAGCCATAAAATACTCCTATTGTTTAAGTCCTTAATTAAAAAAGTTTCACAGCCTTTATGCGATTTTCGTGCCAGAAATTGTTTTGATTTTTTTGTTGTGGCATAATTGTTTAATTTTCAGCGGATTAATGCCATAAGAGCCATGGCTGCTTAAATGAAGACCACAATCAAACTGCGACAATTATGTCGCAAATTTCAAGGCTAATTAAGCTATTGTCAGGCTAAGGAAAACGTGGTGGGAAATTAAAATAGAACAGTTGGTGCAAATGGATTTTTGTTTAAATATTTCAATATGTTAACAACTTTTATGAAAAAACCAAAAATATTTTGTTTTTGGGATGTGACAAAAATATCGCATGTACTGCGACTACTTGGTCGCACCTGTGACAAAGTTATAAATTTTCTACTTAGATTCGACGCTTCCAGTACACAGGTCTCTTGGGTCTACAAATCTCATATCTACAAAAGCCTCTTAAATTCTTCAATGGTAAGTCCAGCATCTTTCACAATGCCAGCCATTATCCTTGGTTAATTCATCAACTGTTTCTTAACCTTCTTCTGTTTTTTTGAGATTAACCTTTATTCTCTTATAATGGGAGAGAATCTCTGGTTTTTCCAGGGCCTCAACAAATTGCGATAACCAATATTCGATGTAAGATTCATCCAAGTTGTCATATTGCTCGATGAGAAGCTGTTCAATGTCGACCCAATCCCTTGATCTTCCCGCCACAGCTTTTTGAATGATTAGATCCTCAACTGAGCATATCCAAACCAGTCGGCCACCTAAATTTCGTTGCACCGCCCGTTGTATAATTTGTTCTTCATATCCTGGTAATGCTAATAAAAAATCTACGATGACATTATCGATATTCACCGAGACAATTAGAGGATTTTTAGGTAGATTCTCCCTCGCAGGATGTGGAAATTCTTTACGAAGGGTTTGTGATATAGCTTTATAATCCTGGTTAGGAACCATAACTTTGATGTCTATATCGTAAGTAGCACGTACGTAACCCCATTGGGACATGGCTATTCCACCGATAATAGCATAACGATAGTGATTTTTTTCTAGAAAATTAACGGCTTTGTGAAGGGCTGTATTAATGGAGTTTTCCACGTGAACTTCTCCATGCTTCTAATTTCTTGATCCGCGAATAATATCGATTTAAGGCTTCGATTTTCTGTTTCTGCTGGTATGGGCTCGGTAGTGGACATGATTTCCACAAAAATTCTGTCAAAGTCACATATTGTTGCCACAATTCTACGGAGGTTAATTTTCTACCATGACATAATCGTTCACTCTTCTCCGCCTCATTCCATTGGCGATAGTATTCCATGGCTTCCCGGTATAATTTCTTATCAATAGGCATATTATTAACCTTTAATCCTGCGCTTCCAGAACTCAGGGTCTCGATGTAAATGCATAACAGCCACTATAAAGATTTCCTGCTCCGTTTTCGCATAATGAATTCCTCAATTCAAAATATTTAAATATTTTCCATAATTCAAGTAAAAATTAAAAATTCTAACTGACATGGGCTAAAATGTCAGTGGAGAAGGTGTAAGCCAAAATGATTCGCAGTTTACTTGAAATCCCTTGATGAAATCCCATGCTTAACCATAAGTCGCTGCAGGGTACGACGGGGGATTTTGGCTTTTTGGGCGGCAAGAGTGACGTTACCTCCGCTTTCGGTGAGATATTTGCAAATTGCCTGACGCTCAAATTGATTAATGATACGATTTTTAGCTGCCATGAGTCCATCATCCAGACTATCATTGACCGGCTCATCTTTCAGGGTTAAGGGCAAATGTTCTTTTTCGATTTGATTGCCGGTGCATAGCACCACAGCCCGTTCGATTACACTCTGGAGCTCTCGTAAATTGCCCGGCCAGGAGTAGCTCATAAGGTAATTGATAGCTTCCGGAGAGATTTTATTTACCTTTTTGTTTACCTTGGCAACCGCCTGCTTTAGAAAATGATAAGCCAGAAGTGGCAGGTCTTCCAGTCGGTCTCGGAGGGGTGGCAAATGAATGGTAAAGGTGTTAAAGCGATAAAACAAATCCGCGCGAAACTGGCCTTTGGCAATGGCTTCCTCCAGATTACGATTGGTGGCAGCGAT
>CAZMEG010000421.1:0-939 GCA_964565205.1 uncultured Cytophagia bacterium | reverse complement strand
CGAGTTTCCACCTTTTTGGTGCGCACATCTCCAACCGCTCGTATTTCGCCAGTCTGTAAGAAACGCAATAATTTTGCCTGCATCTCCAGGGACATATCTCCGATCTCATCAAGAAAAATGGTACCCTGATGTGCTTTCTCCAGGAGTCCAACCCGATCACTGGTGGCACCGGTAAAGGCGCCTTTCTTGTAACCAAACAGCTCGCTTTCAATCAAATTGGGTGAAAATGCCGTACAATTTACCGTAATCAGGGGACGGTCACGCAAATGGCTATGCCGATGGATCGCCCGGGCAATAACCTCTTTGCCCGTACCGGTTTCTCCGCAAATCAAAACTGTTGTGAGTGTAGGTGCCACTTTAATGATCAGATCAGCGATTTCTTTCATTTTAGGATTATTTCCTATAACCAGTTCATCTTTAAACTGCCTCTCGAACTCACGAAGCACCAGTCCATATTTTTCTTCAAGTAATTCTTTTTGTTTGCGCTCATCCACCAGCGCCCAGATAAATTTCGCACTGACTCCACCGATTAATTCCGCATGTGCATGTTTCAGCCTGCGAATGTCTTCGTGAACTTCAGAATTACCTGTGACATCCACGATCAGATCCACTTCGGGATTACGGATAAATTCTTTATATTCGGTGGAGGTAGGAATATTTAGCGTTTTTGCTAATTTCATACCAGGTGCGCTGGCATTAATATCCACAACCCCAAGAACCTGCACGCTTGAGTCAGAAGCAAAAATCTCCAGCAGGGCTTTACCACCTGTTCCGGCACCTACAATCACGACGGTGGTTTTGCGAAACATTGTTGTATACCTGTATTGAGTTAATAAAGAAATGATTTAAAATGATTTAAAATAATAACAAAATTTTTAAATTTTGTCAATAAGTTAATTTTTGGTATTTTTTCTTACTTATGTACCTATGATTTAAAAC
>CAZMEG010000420.1:0-3774 GCA_964565205.1 uncultured Cytophagia bacterium | reverse complement strand
CCACGAATGCAGGGTATTCTCTGGGCGTTAGCGAATTTCGCGATAACGTCATCCGAGGGATCCGTAGTAGTGGCTATGGCGATGTCATCCAGATTTTTGCAATGACGGAGACGTTCAATTATCCAGGCAAGAAGTGGTTTGCCGCAAATATCCTGCAAAACTTTGCCAGGCAATCTTTGAGATTGCATCCGGGCTTGAATAATGGCGGCTACTTTCATAATATGTGGCGCAGGGGTTTTATGGGGCGCAGACCATCGGCGGGATCGGCGCGCCAGAGCCTTTCTTCTTTTTCTGCTGTGCGGTAAGTTTTTTCCGGTTTACCGTCAGCTCGTAAGCTTTTCTGTATATTTTCAATCACGTCTTTGATTTCTTCCGGCTTCCAGCAATGACCCAGGCTGTATTCAAAACCCGTAGCATCTAAATCCATGTGAAACTCGATCATCTCTGCTTCCCAGCGATGGACTGCCCGGTAAAGAACGGCTGCCTGTCGACTGTGATCCGACCAGCCCACCGGGCATTGAAATCGTTTGCGCAAAGAGGCAATAGCGGCAAGATTGCAATCAACTATTTGGGCTGGATAAGCAGAAACGCAATGCAATAATGTGAGATCCTGACAGCCGTAATTTTTTAAAATAGAGACAGCCTCTTCTACTTCCGGCAACGTAGCCATCCCGGTGGAAAGAACCACCGGTTTACCGGTTCTGGCTGTTTCCACAAGTAATTTTGTCCATAAAATTTCATAGGAAGATATTTTGTAAAAATCAACATATGGATAAAGTTCTTCTATGGCGCGTAGATAAAATGGCGTACAGCCAAATTTGACATGAAATTCTCGACAGTAACTGGCAATTTCAGGTAAAAATTCAACGGGTAACTCCCAGCCTCTTCTTTGGCGATGTGCCTCACTTTTTTGTAAAACTTCCGGGGCAAATAACTGATCGATTTTAAAAAGCTGAAATTTAACCGCCCAGCAACCAATTTGCGCTGCATGTTTAACAAAGGCTAAGCATCTCTTCAAATCGCGATTATGATTACTGGCGGCTTCTGCTACAAAACGTACAGTCATTTTAAGTTGCTTTCCAGAATTTCCAGCAGAGTACTGGCTACTAAATCTACCTGCTCATTTGTCATGGCAGGTGAAACAGGTAATGACAAAATCCGCTCATAGACCCATTCGGCCCGGGGACACAAGCCAGGCCCGGTGTTGAAATGTTCACGATAGTAGGGCTGCAAATGGACGGGTATATAATGTACATTTACAGCAAGACCTCGATTCTTCATTTCCCTGTATACCATTTCCCTGGAAATTTTTAATTGCTCCAGATTCAATTTAACCACATAGAGATGATAAGCATTTAGCACTCCAGATTTGGTTTTTAACGGCTCCAGATAAGGGACACGCGCAAAAAATTTATTATATCGTTCAGCTATCTCGTTTCTGCGTTCAATCCATTGCGGCAAATGCTTTAATTGACTGATGCCAAGTGCGCACTGAAAATCGGTGAGGCGGTAATTAAATCCCAGGTCTGTCATCTGATAGACCCAGGTTTTTTCCCTATCTCTCTGGTGATGATCTTCAGAAATCCCGTGGTTCCGAAAAATTCGCATTTTTCTGGCCAGCACCACGTCGTCAGTAGTAATGGCACCTCCTTCCCCCGTTGTGATATTTTTAACGGCATGAAAGCTAAAGGTGCTGGCGGTTACCAGAGAACCTACCGGCTGACCATGATATTTTCCTCCTAATGCATGACAGGCATCGGCAAGAAGTGTAATATTTCTGGATTGAGCCACAGTTTTAAGTTCCTCATAATCACAGGGCTGACCCGCATAATCCACCGCTATGATGGCTCGAGTTCGAGGTGACAATTTTCTTTCTAAATCCTCCAGGTCAATTAATAAAGTCTCGGGATTAACATCTACAAAGACCGGTTTCGCCTTCCGGTAAACAATGCAATTGGCCGTGGCAACAAAAGTCATGGTGGGGATCAACACTTCATCGCCTTCCTGGATATCCAGGCATGAAACCATGGTATGAAGCGCAGCCGTACCGTTGCTCACCACCACGGCTTCTTTTGTGCCAACAAATTCGGCAAGAGCCCGTTCAAACTCCTTTACCCTGGGTCCTGTGGTAAGCCAATCGCTTTTTAAAACATCAATAACAGCCTGAATATCTTCTGATTCAACGATTTGAAATTTGAACATGGTCGCTCTGGATTTTCACTAAATCCCGGGTTATTTTTTGAATAATAGTTCGTAATTCTTCGACGCTTAAGAAATGTTTATTAGTACCACTGTTGTAATTGAAACCAAATTTACATAACTTTGCTGTGCGTCCATTATTTTTTAAATATTTATCCCGGTGGTGTACAGAAAATAAAATAACAAAATGCCGATCATATTCTAAGGTACTCAGGGCTTCATTAGGAGTAATGAGATCTTCGTGCAACTTTTCACCCGGTCTAATTCCCACGATTTTTAATTCAGCTTCTGGTGCAATGGCTTTGGCCAGATCTACCACGCGATAAGAAGGGAGTTTGGGCACAAAGATTTCACCCCCCTGCATATCGGACAAATGTTGAATGACAAAGTTTACCGCTTCATCGAGTGTGATATTAAAGCGGGTCATTCGCACATCTGTGATGGGTAGCACACCACTCTGCTTCCTTTTTAAAAAATAGGGTAAAACAGAGCCTCGACTACCCATAACATTACCATATCGAACCACCGAAAATTTTATATCTTTCGTGCCACGAAAATTGTTAGCGGCAATGAAGAGCTTATCAGCCGTAAGTTTTGTCGCACCATATAAATTTATTGGCGCCACCGCTTTGTCCGAACTAATTGCCATGACTTTTTTAACACCGGCGTCCATAGCCGCTTCAATGACATTTTGACTGCCTAATACGTTGGTCTTGATGGCTTCAAAGGGATTATATTCGGCCGCAGGTACCTGTTTAAAGGCAGCCGCATGAATAACAATGTCCACACCCTCCATGGCACGTCGCAAGCGTGGTAAATCACGGACATCTCCAATAAAATAGCGTATGGGATAGGTATCGGACGGCCAGAGTTGCTGCATTTCATATTGTTTAAGCTCATCCCGACTATAAATTATAATTTTTTGAGGGTAAAATCTGGAGAATACTACTTCGACAAATTTTTTACCAAATGATCCGGTACCGCCGGTCAGCAAAATCACTTTTTTGTTCAAACTCATAATTTTTCCCTTAACCTTAAAGAGAGCTCCGCCATGTAACCCCCATGCTGTTACAGTTTATTTTAATTTTCGGCATTTATATTCGGGACTTAATTGACTGCTGTGACTCTCAATTGTCGGAAGTTTCCTTTTGTAGCCCTTTGATTTCTCTTAATTTTTGTCGGGCATCAATCAGGGCTAATATGGTTAATAAATATTCTCGCCAACCAGGATAAAGGGGATAATCGGCGGGGTTAAAGGGTAAAAGAGGATTGTCTGTTTTAATTTTAAGAAAGGCGTACAAACGTATTTGTTCTTCAGTAGCTAAATTTTTAAATAATTCATTTGAACAGTGATGCCTTAATTGAGGATCAATAGCTTTTAACATAGAAGATATTTTTTTGGGAACTTCTGCCTGTATTCCACATTGTTCATTCAAGAATTTACATAAACGCTCACATTCTTTTTCTGGTTTTTCAATTAAAGATTCGTACTGAATAAAAATCTTCCTGTCATTAAACTCACTATGAACAAGCAGATCAAGCATATAACGTTGCCAGAGTAATAGCGAAGCTGAA
>CAZMEG010000419.1:0-3783 GCA_964565205.1 uncultured Cytophagia bacterium | reverse complement strand
GTACATCCAAAAACATGCCCAAAAAGATAAAGGTTAAAATTTTCACTAAAGAAGATTGTTCTCTGTGTGAAAAAGCCAAACAGGCTATCTTAAATTTTCTAAGAAAAGAAAATGTAAATTTTGAGATCGAAGAAATCGATATTTGCCAGGATTCAACTTTGTACAAAAAGTTTAAAGAACAAATTCCCGTAATTTATATTAATGACCGCAAAGCATTTAAATATTTCGTTAACGAAGAAAAACTTAGACGATTAATAAATCGTTTACGTCCTCACGAAAATAAAATTAGTGATTGAATCATCCCCAAAAGCTACTTTTCATCATAATTTTTAGCACGTAAAGCACCTGATCCTGCTCTCGGCAACCAACCTCATGTGCGAAGAATCTCTTTGGCTTTGCCTAACATGAGATTCTTCACGCACTGGAATCTTTCCACGGAATGGACTCATTCCAAAACGAAAATTTTTTACCAAGAATATTGATTTAATGCAAAATAATTTTATATTAATTGAAACACAATATATAACCATAAAAGCAAGGAGGTATGAATTATGGCATACGAATGGAAATTTAATCCAAGGCCTTATTCAGATGAAGAGGCCAAAACTTTATTAAAAGAGGTTATTTCCCCGGAAACTTCCGATTGGCATTACAATACACATCATAAAGGTTATGTAACATTTTTAAATAAAATAGAGCAGGGGCTGGAGAAAGCCGACCGATCCGCAGCTAATGGGAACTGGAGTGAATATGGAGAGCTCAAACGTCGATTCACCTGGAATCATTCCGGTGCGCTGTTACACGACGTGTACTGGGAAGTGATGGGGGGTGATGGAGACCCCAATAAAGGCCCCGAAGTGAAAGCTGCCATTGAACAACATTTTGGGTCTTTTGATAACTGGAAGGAGGATTTCAAAGCTACCGCCTTTGCAGCTAAACTGAGTGGCTGGGGTTTACTGGTTTACGATGCACTTTATTCTCAGAGATTACTGAATGTCCTGGTGGATGAACACCAGTATGGAGCTATCTGGGGTGGAATACCTCTTATCGCGTGTGACGTTTTTGAGCATGCTTATTATCATAAAGATGGTCCAGGTCGTGCAAAATATATTGACAATTTCTTGAACAATCTTCACTGGGGCCGAATAAACGAAAGATTTAAGAAATATGTAAAATAGGTAATTATTTTACCAGGGTTGGCGCTGACGGGGTTGTTCAGTCAAATTTACTGGACACCCCGTTTTTTATAATGGATTAGTGGAGTGCTGGATAATTGGATTAATTGGAAAGATTTTCAAGACCTGCAGTCAAATTAATATTGCAGAGTCAATCCAATACGTATACGGATTCCACCCAGATCGGGATTGGTTGGGTCAAAAATACGATAGGCGCGCACGCCTGTATCATCAAGACGGTTTAATATGGCTTTTTCATTGAACAAATTTCGGATTTCAAAAAATGGCTTAACTTTGCCATTTAAAAGATTGGTCTCCCGAATTACTTTTAAGTCGAGAAATCCTCGCCAGGAACTCCGTGCGTTATAAGGTGCGGGACTATCTGGAGGAGTGAGTGGTAACGGACTAAAAATTCTTAAAAGTATATCAAGCTGCCATCCTTGGTTTTTGTAATCAGTATTTAAAACAATTGTATGCCGTTGATCCCAGCTCAAAGGAAATTGCTTACTTTGTGTTGAGGGAAAATCAAAGGCTATGGATTTAAAACCGTCTTCAGCCGTAGAACTTGTCCCTTTGGCCTGCATGTAGGTGTAGCTTAATCGGCTGGAGATTTTCTTGGATATTCTTTTTTGCAGAATAACTTCAAAACCGGCTGACTGTCCCTTTGCTGAATTAGAATATCGGGAAAATCCAATTACAGGTGTATTGGATGTAATCAAATTTTCCGGAAGTAAAAAGGCCTGAGTATCTACTAAGTTAGAAAATTTCTTAAAGAACCCTGTGAGCATAAACAGTAAATCCCCGGAGATAATGCGTTTATAACTAAATTCTGACGCAATGGTTTTAACAGGTTTAAGTTCTACATTACCCAGGATGGGGAAATAACCGTTTAAATTGTACTCAGGATTTACAAATGCGTAGTAAAGAGGCGGCATTTGATAATACCAGCCATAATTAATATGCAGGCGTTCCTGGTCGGAAAGCGGAATGGAGACTCCCAATCTCGGCGACAGGGTGGAAATGCTTAGTGATTTGTTATTCACAGTAGGCGGATTTTCAATGGGGCGAATCTCAAAAAAGCTGCGCGAAATTTGATCCACTGAAATTCTTGGATTAAAAACATCATACCGTAAACCTAAATTGGCAATGATCCCATGAATATCGAATTTATTCTGAATATACAAAGCAAAAAACCGTGGGTCATAATGAAAATTATTTTCGGCGCGATTATAACGTATACCTTCGCCATGTTTGGCTAATAGCGGTGTAAACCGTAAAGCTTCTGATTTTAAATCATAAATTTGAAAATCAAGCCCCGCCTTTAATGTCTGATTTACTGCAAATTGACGAACAAAATCAACTTTAAAGAAATCCACCCTTTCGGTTGTTTGTTCATTCCAGGGTTGGTTTCCTATTAAGATCGGACTTGTGGGGTCGTTTGGATCTGCAAAAACAAGATTCGGGGTCCCGGTTGAATCTATAGTGCCCCCGACCTCGCGTTTATACTGATAAGTAGCATAGCGAAAACTGGCGTAAAACTTGGGACTAAAGGTGTGAGTGAGGGTACTGCTGATCCGATGACTGTATTGTTTATGCTGTGCAAGCCCAAATAAATTGAAACGCCATTGAGGATTATATTTATGCCAGTTCCAGTTAGACACCAGACCCTGGATCGTTACCAGTGTATTAGTTTTAATTTTAAAAGATAGTTTAGAGTTGATGTTATAATTGCTAAATATAGGAGAATTAAATGCCTCGGTCATTTGCTTACGCCACGGGGTATCGCTTAAATTTAAATCTGCTGAGACAAAATATTTAGCGTGGATGATCGGGCCACCCAAACCTATGGTTAAAGGCCCTCCGACGTTAAATTCAAGGCGTCGTGTGTTATCATTGCCATTGAAGCCAGCATCAAAAAGGTCCGTGGAAAATTTTACTTCACCCTCAACTTTATCACCTCCATCTTTGGAGACTATATTCACAACACCCGAGGCAGCCTGACCATACTCAGAGGTGAAGCCTCCGGTTTGTACCATCATCTCCAGAATAGAACCATTAGGGATATAACTGGAAAGCTCTCGCGAGAAGGCTCCCTGAATAGGTAATCCATCCACAAGATATAACACTTCTGTTTCACGTCCACCACGAAAATGGCCGCCTACAACCCCCGGTAAAAGACTAATAGCATCCCGGAATGAAGTAATCGGTAAAGTGTGGTTGATTTCCTGTCCGGCAATAAAATAAGTTGAGGAAGTGATTTCTTTTTGAATCAGTTCTCGTTGATTTATGACCACAAGTTCTTTTAATTGCAAAACTTTTGAAGTAAGGGCGAAATTGAGTTCGGTTTCTAAATCTACATTGATTTTCACTTCTTTTATGGTTAATTTAGCGTAACCAATCATGCTTGCGCTAACATCATAGGTACCGGCAGGAATATTCAGGATGGTGTAAAAACCGTCCTTATCGGCCATGGTTCCCATAGTGGTGCCTTCAATTTTAATATTGGCACCCGGTAAAGGTTTTCCGGTATCTTTATCTCGCACATATCCTGATAAGGTACCCGTGATACCGGCGAACAAAAAAACAGGTTAATCGCTTTCATGTAGTA
>CAZMEG010000418.1:0-3788 GCA_964565205.1 uncultured Cytophagia bacterium | reverse complement strand
GAATACTTCGGTTTGTCAAATTTTACTGCCTTTATTTTATAAAAATAAGATAAAAGGATTATTAGTTTTTGGCGAAATAGATAGCGAGTTATTTATAGAATCTCCAGAAATTGAAAGCTTGCTTCAGAGGATTGGTAATCTATTAGGACAGGCGTTACAGCAACGCTCTTTGCAGCGTCGAATTTTACGCATTGCCAAAGAGAAATCGGTTTTACTGCGCATCGGTCAAAAAATCAGTGCTTCGCTGGATTTAAACAAGGTTTTGAATACAATCATTGATTCATTAAAAGAAGTAGTTCCGTATGATGCGGCGGTAATTTTTCTTATTAATGAAAAAACGTGTGAAATCGAGCAAGAAGTGTCGCGGGGTTACAATCCAGATTTTATTCAAAAGCTGCATTTAAAGGTGGGTCAGGGGCTAAGTGGCTGGGTCGCTAAAACCGGGCAGCCTATTCTTGTTCCAGATGTGCGGAAAGATAAAAGATATGTCGTAGCTGACCCCCAGACTCTTTCTGAAATAGCCGTTCCGTTAATGCGTGGTAAAAAGATCATCGGAGTGTTTAACGTTGAAAGCAAAAAGGTTAATGCTTATACCTGGCAAGATGTGGAGCTATTGAAAACTTTTGCCAGTCAGGCAACTATTGCTATTGAAAATGCTCGATTGTTCAAGGAAGCACTTCACAAGCGGTATCTGGAGAAAGAACTTGAAGTAGCCAGGGAAATTCAAAAAGCGCTGTTACCCAAACGATTACCCAAGGTGAAAAGATTTGCTTTTGCTGCTTTAAATGTTCCAAGTGAGCAAGTTGGTGGCGACTTTTATGATGCCATTAAATTGGCCGATGGAACAGTGAGTCTTGCCATTGCCGATGTTTCAGGAAAAGGCACACCGGGTGCTATTTTAATGAGCAATCTGAGCGCTACTTTTCGCAGTCAGGTCAGACGAGATTTGCCCCCCGATGTTATTTTAGAAAGGGTTAATAAACTATTTTGTGAAACCATAACATCTGGAAGTTTTGCTACATTTTTTTACGGTAAACTTAATCCTCGTACCAAAAGTTTTGAATATGCAAATGCAGGACATAATCCGCCTTTGCTAATTCGTTCAGATGGCTCTATGGAATTTTTAAAAAAAGGCGGATTAATTATGGGTTTTTTACCCAGGGTAGAATATAATCGGGAAGAGGTGCAGCTTGCACCTGGCGATTTGCTCATAATGTATACCGACGGCTTAACCGAAGCTGAAAATAAGAAAGGGCAACTTTTTGGAACTGAGCGACTTATAAAAGTAGTAAAAAAACACACAAAATTACCCCCAACGGTTGTAAAAAGAAAAATTTTTCAAGAATTAAAAAAATTTTTAAAAGGTTCACCTCTGAGTGATGACGTAACTTTATTGCTGGTAAAAGCTGTTTAACCCCTGTTCTAATAAATTGGCAATTGTTTATTTATTAAAAATTTTAAAGGGAGGGTATTGTGAGAGAGTTTGCGATAAATGAAGTTCGTAATATCACTTTAGTGGGTCACGCTACTACAGGAAAAACCTCTTTTAGCGAGGCTATGCTTTTTTCAGCGGGTGAGATTAAACGTCTGGGTTCGGTGAACGAGGGCACCACAACTTCGGATTACCATAGTGATGAAATTGAACGAAAGATTTCCATTAGTACTTCAATTTTACACTGTGAATGGAAGAACCACAAAATTAATATCTTAGATACCCCGGGCTATTCTGATTTCATAGGCGAAGCCAAAGGGACGCTTCGGGTGGTAGACCTGGCAGCCATAATTTTAAATGCTGTTTCAGGAGTAGAAGTGGGTACAGAAACTGTCTGGAAAATGGCCGAAGAATACGCTTGTCCAAGAGTCTTTATTGTTAATTTATTAGATAAAGAGCATGCCGATTTTGACAAGGCGATAGCCGTAGCAAAAGAACGTTTCGGTAACAAAGTGATTCCCGTACAATTTCCGGTAAATCAAGGAGAAAGATTTGATTCGGTGGTCGATATTTTACATATGAAAATGTTAAAATTCGAGACCAATGGATCCGGAAAATTCACCATGCAGGAAATTCCATCCGACCTGCAAAGTAAGGCAGATCAACTTCGAGAAAGTTTAATTGAGATGGCGGCTGAAAGCGATGATGAGTTGCTGGAGAAATTTTTTGAAAATGGAGATTTAACTGACGATGAATTAAAATCAGGAATTAGAACAGGTTTGTTAAATAAAAGTATTTTCCCTGTGTTTTGTTCAGCGGCAACCAAGAATATAGGCGCTCAACCTTTTATGGATTTTCTCGTAGAATATGCTCCATCACCTGCTGACCGTCCTGCCGAAATAGGGGTCAAACCTGGCAGTGAGGAAGAAGTAAAGCGCGAATGTAAAATAGACGCCCCCATGTCGGCTCTGGTCTTCAAGACCATATCGGAGGCTCATATTGGCGAGTTGTCATTTTTCCGGGTATTTTCCGGTAAGTTGTCCAGTGGTACAGAAGTTTTAAATACCAGTCGTAATGTTACCGAGAAGATCGGTCAATTATTTTTAATGAATGGTAAGAACAGAAAAGAGATTGGTTATATCAATGCGGGTGACATCGGAGCTACCGTTAAATTAAAAGATACCCATACAGGAAATACCTTGAGCGATAGACGTGATCCGGTGGTGCTCAAAGGGATTGATTTTCCAGAACCGGTGATTCGCATTGCGGTAGAGCCAAAATCGAAGGGTGATGAAGAAAAAATTTCTACGGGCTTGCATTCCCTGCATGAAGAAGACCCCACGTTTGTTGTCCAGTACGATCCTGAATTGAGGCAAACCATTGTATCGGGACAGGGGGAATTACATCTTGACATTATTATCAAACGGCTCAAAGAGAAATTTGGCGTGGATGTAAATCTTGTGGAGCCGAAAATCCCGTATCGAGAGACCATTCGTGGTAAATCTCAGGCTCAGGGCAAGTACAAGAAGCAAACGGGTGGGCGCGGTCAATATGGGGATGTGTGGCTACGAATTGAACCGCTTCCTCGAGGAGGTGGATTTGAATTTGTTGATGCCATAGTTGGAGGGGTGGTACCTTCAAAATATATTCCTGCTGTAGAGAAAGGCATTCGTGAAGCCATGGAAGAAGGGGTTATTGCTGGTTATAAAGTTACAGATATTAAGGTAACCCTGTATGACGGGAGTTATCATCCGGTGGATTCTTCTGATATGGCGTTTAAAATTGCAGGGTCTTTAGCCTTTAAAAAGGCTTTTAAGGAAGCCAAACCAGTTATTCTTGAACCAATTTATGATGTCGAAGTAGTGGTGCCTGAAGAATTTATGGGTGATGTTATGGGAGACATTTCCAGCCGTCGCGGTAAAATTTTGGGAATGGAAGCCGAAGGTCCCTTTCAGGTAATCAAAGCCAAGGTCCCGCTGGCTGAACTTTATCGTTACTCCACCACACTACGCTCCTTGACTCAGGGACGAGGCATACACCGGCGCAAATTTTCACATTATGAAGAAGTTCCCAATGAAATTGCCCAGAAATTGATTGCTGCAGCGGAGGAAGAAAAATCTAAATGAAAAAGAGCAAAGAGGTGCAAATTCTATGGGCACCCTGGAGAATGGAATACATCCTTGGTAATGATAAGGAAGAAGGATGTATTTTTTGTAACAAGCCCAAACAAACCAACGACAAAAAAAATTTAATTCTCTACCGCGGTAAATATAGCTTTGTGATTATGAATAAATACCCTTATAACAATGGACACCTTATGGTAGTGCCTTATCGGCATTTAGCCGAGTTTGAGGAA
>CAZMEG010000417.1:3576-3793 GCA_964565205.1 uncultured Cytophagia bacterium | reverse complement strand
TATTAGATGAGTATATTGAAAGAGTGATAAACTCTCCAATTAAAAAAGAAATTCAATCTGATGGAAGAATTAAACTTTGGGGGAAAATCGAAGAAGTGGGTAGATATTTGAGAGTAATTTTGTTAGAAGACGGCGAAACTGTTCATAACGCTTTTTGGGACAGATCTTTTAAAGGAGAAAACGATGAAAATTAAATATTTTGAGGACACCGATACTC
>CAZMEG010000417.1:0-3566 GCA_964565205.1 uncultured Cytophagia bacterium | reverse complement strand
TATATCGAATTATCAGACTCCAAAATTGTTGAAACTAAAGAATTGAACGAAAATATTTATATGGACCTGGATGCGAATGGAAACGTTGTAAGTATCACCATTGAGCATGTAAAAGCGACTTCTGGTAAATTCGACTTTTCTTACGAAAATGTTGCAGCATCATAAAGAGGCGATAATGCAGAGGTAACTATTTTATTAATGAAAATCCCAAATTGTAAAAATTTTACCGGCTACAAACCCTGTGAGCCTTATAAAGTATGCGAGCCTGACTGCAAAGAAAATCCGCCGGGAACGCGCATCCTGATCATTAACCTGGATGCCCTGGGCGACGTTCTCATGACGACGGCTCAACTTCCTGCCATCAAACGGAAATATCCTCAAAGTACCATTCGCTGGATAACCCGTGCCAATGCCGCTCCTTTACTGGAAAACAATCCCTATCTTGATGAAGTACTCATCTGGAATGATGAATCACGGATGATCCTGCGTCACATGAAATTTGATGTGGTGATGAATGCCGATAAGAGTCGCGAAGCCGGTGCCTTTATTATGGAACTGAAGGCTGAACAGAAACTGGGTTTCGGGATTAATGAGAATGGTGCCATCATTCCCTTGAATCGAGGGGCCTGGTACAATTATCAGATGGGTCTGGATGATGAGCTTAAATTTCGCCACAATCAGAAAACCGGTCAGGAAATTTTAGCCGAAACCTTTGAACTGGAATATCGCCGTGATCCTTATATTGTACACCTCACTCCGGAAGAGCACGAATACTGTCAACACTGGCGTAAGGAATGGCAACTCCATGAAGCTGATTGTGTTATTGGCTTCAATACCGGTTGCAGTGAGCTTTTTCCCTTGAAAAAACTCAGTGTGGAACAGCATATAGAATTAATCGAAACCATTGCCAGTGAACTTCCAAATGCCAAAATTTTACTTTTGGGAGGCAAGGAAGACACCCGCCGTAATCAGCAGATTAAAGATAGTGTAGGCGAGCAGGTGATAAACACGCCAACTACCCTGGGCGTGCGAAAGGGTCTTTGTTTTGTTAACCTGTGTGATGCCGTGGTTACCGGTGATACCCTTGGCATGCACATGGCTATTGCCCTGAAAAAATATGTCATTGCCTGGTTTGGATTGAGCTGCGCTCAGGAAATTGATTTGTACGATCGGGGAGTTAAGATCATCAGGACTCTCCCCTGTGCGCCCTGCTGGAAACAGGTGTGCGATCAGCCTCAGGGACCCATTTGCGTTACTCAATTTGATTTAAATGAAATCGTTCAGGCGGTAAAAAACTTTTATCGGCAGCAACAAAAACAAGAAGCTGAAAAGACATGATTTCTGTTTCTGTTATTCTCATAACTAAAAATGAGGAAGAAAATATCGGGCGCTGCCTGAACTCAGTTAGCTGGGCAGATGAAATCGTCGTGGTGGATACCGGCAGTTCCGATCGCACGGTTGAAATTGCCCGACGTTATACTCACAAAGTTTATGTTACCGACTGGCAGGGATTTGTTAAAACAAAAGAATATGCCATTGCAAAAGCTCGAAATCAGTTGATTTTCTGGATTGATGCAGATGAAGAAGTAACGGACGAGTTGCGAAATAGCATTTTAAATTTAACCGACGATCAACTACAGGCTAACCGTGCTTTTGCCATGAACCGTCGTACTTATTTCATGGGTCGGTGGATTAAACACTGTGGCTGGTCACCGGAATTTGTGGTGCGACTCTTTTATAAAAATTGGGCGAGGTTTTCAAGGGATTCTGTGCATGAGAGGCTCATTGTGGAAGGTAAAATCGGTCATCTTTCAGGAGATCTTTTGCATTATACCGACCAGAATTTTAAGCACTACTTCAAAAAATTTCATCATTACACAGAACTGGCCGCCCAGGATTTGTTTGTTAAAGGTGTGACCATTCGATGGTGGGCTGTCACATTGCGTGCTCTGGCAGCCTTTTTCAAAATTTATTTTCTAAAAAGAGGCTTTCTGGATGGTATTCAGGGTTTTCAAATTGCCACTTTAACGTCTTTCTACATTTTCGTTAAGTATTTTAAATTATGGGAACTTCAAAGGACTCATGGGAGTGCGCATTTTAGACCTGGGTTGCGGCAATCGAAAACAAAAGAATGCGCTGGGAGTAGATATTAATCGAAATTCCCAGGCGGATGTTATTTGCAATCTGGAAATTTTTCCGTATCCTTTTAAAGACAACAGTTTTGATCGAGTTCTCTGTCACTCAATTTTGGAGCATCTGGATGATATTGTGGGGGTCATGAAGGAAATTCATCGCATTTTAAAACCCGGAGGTGTTGTGGAAATCATAACTCCCCATTTCTCATCGCTCTATTCATGGGATGACCCGACCCATCGACATCATTTTTCATCTAATTCGTTTGATTATTTTACAACCAGTACGTCCATGGAAAGCCAGGCAAAAGGAACATTTGAAATTATCAAAAAAAAGATTATATTTGGAAAGGGTATTTTGGACTGGCTTTGGCAATTTTTTGCCAATAAATTTGTTCATTATTATGAAAGGCGCTGGGCATTCATATTTCCGGCGTTTGATCTGTATTTTGAATTGAAAGCTATTAAAGATGAATTACTCAGATAATTTAATAGACAACCTTTTGAAGGGCGATCGACGGGCTCTTGCCAGAACCATTTCACTGGTGGAAAATGAAAATCCAGAAGCTGCCAGCATCATGGATGCGCTTTATAAAAAGATTGGTCATGCTTATCGGATTGGGGTCACCGGACCCCCGGGGGCTGGCAAAAGCACTTTAGTAGATGAGTTGACTAAATATTATCGAAAACAGAACAAAACGGTAGGAATCATTGCGGTGGATCCCACAAGTCCTTTTACCGGTGGGGCTTTGCTGGGCGACCGAGTACGTATGTCAGACGTCTTTCTCGATGAAGGCGTCTATATTCGTAGCATGGCCACACGGGGCAGTCTGGGTGGTTTATCCAAAAAAGCCAGCGATGTGGCCGATATACTCGATGCCTTTGGCAAAGATTATGTAATCATGGAGACCGTGGGTGTGGGGCAATCGGAGCTGGATATTGTGGAAGCTGCCGATACTACGGTTGTAGTACTTGTTCCTGAATCCGGCGATTCAGTCCAGGCTATGAAGGCGGGTCTCATGGAAATTGCCGATTTGTTTGTCCTCAACAAAGCCGACCGGGAAGGGGCTAATCGGGCCATGCAGGAAATTCAGGCCATTCTGCAATTGCGTGAAAATCGAGACTGGAAGCCTAAAGTAGTCATGTCCATTGCCAGCGAGGGCAAAGGCATTGCAGAAATTGCTCAGGCGATTCAGGAACATCGTGAATATCTTGAAAAGAATCAACTCTTGCTTAAAAATAGACGCGAACGATTTTTGAAAAAAATTCAATCTATTGTGCGCTATCAATTAGAAAAGGAATTCTGGGATGAAAATGCCAAAAATTTCTTGAAGGAAAATTTAGAAACTTTCCAGGATTCCAGAACCTCGCCCTATAAATTAGCCGAAGAACTTTTAAAAAATTATAAAGAAAAATGGAGAGAACATCATGAGT
>CAZMEG010000416.1:0-3812 GCA_964565205.1 uncultured Cytophagia bacterium | reverse complement strand
GCAAAACATTTAATACTCTTCATCTTCATTAGCAATCTTTTTTATTGCAATCCATTAAAAGAAATTTTATATTGATTTCACCTTAATAATAATAAAGAGGTTAACATGAATTTTTGGGTTGGTACAAGCGGATACAGCTATAAAGAATGGAAGGGGGTCTTTTATCCACAAGATTTGCCAGATAAAGAAATGTTGCGTTACTACGGACAACATTTTAAATCTGTTGAAATAAATAACACTTTTTATAGAATGCCTAAAATAAATATGCTTGTAAATTGGACCGAGCAGGTGCCGGAAGATTTTAAGTTTGTGTTAAAAGCCTCACAGAAGATTACCCACCAGAAACGATTGAAAGAAGTCGAGGATGAAACCGGGTATCTTTTTAATACAGCTCGTACGCTTGATAATCGTCTGGGCGTCATTTTGTTTCAATTGCCTCCTTATTTGCGAAAAGATTTGTCTCGATTGGAAAATTTTTTGAAATTAATCCCCAAGGATATTCGGGTTGCTTTTGAATTTCGGCATGCTTCCTGGTTTGATGATGAAATATTTGCCTGTTTAGAATCGAAAAATTTTGCTCTTTGTTTTTCTGATACCGAAAAAGAATTACAGACTGAGATTGTCTCCACAGCTAATTGGGGTTATTTAAGGCTGCGAAGAGAGAATTATGAAGATCATGAGCTTTCCAGATGGATTCAACAGATTCGTAACCAAAACTGGCAACAAGTTTTTGTATTTTTCAAGCATGAAGATGAAGGGGCCGGACCTCGGTTAGCTAAACAATTTTTGCAGTTATGCCAGAATTTAGATTACCAAAGTCCGTAGATTAGATACTAAAGATGTAAAGTGTCCATGAGAAAGGAGTTACTGGAATATGGGTGATCGTGAAGCCAAGCATGTTGCCAATTTTATTCGTGATATCATTGAAGAAGACATCAAAAAAGGCACTTTTGGCGGTAAGGTGATTACTCGATTTCCGCCAGAACCCAATGGTTATTTGCACATTGGTCATGCTAAATCTATCTGTATAAATTTTGGCCTGGCTGAAGAATTTGGCGGCCACTGTAATCTTCGTTTCGATGATACCAATCCCACTAAAGAAGAACAGGAGTATGTGGATGCCATAAAGGAAGACGTTCGCTGGTTAGGGTTTGACTGGGGGGATCGAGAATATTATGCCTCCGATTATTTTGATCAATTGTATGAATTTGCCATCCAACTTATAAAAGATGGCAAGGCTTACGTGGATCATCTGAGTCCGGAAGAGATTCGCCAGTATCGGGGCACTTTAACCGAGCCCGGCAAAGAGAGTCCCTATCGAAATCGCACCGTGGAAGAAAATCTCGAATTGTTTGAGCGCATGCGTAAAGGTGAATTCAAAGAAGGGGAGTGTGTGCTACGTGCCAAAATTGACATGGCTTCCCCTAATTTGAATATGCGTGACCCCGTAATGTACCGCATTTTGCACGTACCTCATCATCGTACCGGCGATAAATGGTGCATTTACCCCACTTACGATTGGGCACATGGTCAATCCGATTCCATCGAAGGCATCACCCATTCCATCTGTACTCTTGAATTTGAAGATCACCGACCGCTTTACGATTGGTTTCTGGATCAGCTAAAAATTCATCATCCAAAGCAGATCGAATTTGCTCGTTTGAATTTAGCTTACACGGTTTTGAGTAAACGTCGCTTGCAGGAACTCGTCGAAGGGGGGTATGTGAATGGCTGGGACGATCCCCGCATGCCCACCATCTCTGGCCTGCGACGGCGTGGTTATACTCCGGAGTCCATCCGGGATTTTTGTGAAAAGATTGGTGTGGCAAAAAAAGAAAGTCTGGTGGATATGGCCTTACTGGAACATTGTGTGAGAGATGACCTGAATAAAAAAGCTCCCCGCGTGATGGCGGTACTCAATCCGCTCAAAGTCGTGATTACAAATTATCCCGAAGAACAGGTGGAAGAAATGGAAGCTATTAACAATCCGGAAGATCCAAACATGGGAACTCGAAAAGTGCCATTTTCCAGGATATTATATATTGAAAAGGACGATTTTCGTGAGCAACCACCGCCAAAATATTTTCGTCTGGCCCCCGGTCAGGAGGTTCGGTTGCGGTATGCCTATTATATTAAATGTGAGAAAGTGATTAAAGATGAAAAAACTGGCGAAATCCTGGAGATTCATTGTACCTATGATCCGGCCACCCGGGGCGGCTGGTCTCCTGATGGCCGGAAAGTGAAAGGCACCATTCACTGGGTGTCAGCGGCTCATGCCATTGAAGCTGAAGTAAGACTTTATGATCGACTTTTCACGGTGCCGGACCCCACTGCAAATAAGGAGATAGATTACAAAAGTTATTTAAATCCAAATTCTCTGGTAATTTTAAAAAATTGTAAACTTGAACCAGGTTTGGCTTCTGCAAAGGTGGGCGATCGCTTTCAATTTGAACGCCAGGGATATTTTTGTGTAGACCCGGACTCGCGAGATGGTCATCTGGTTTTTAATCGTACGGTGCCACTAAAAGATACCTGGGCCAAGATCGAAAAAAGTCTGCAAAGCAAATAAAGCTAAAGCTACGGGTTGTCAGAAAACTCAAAAATCTATTCTGAAGGCGTCCTCGATGAAGAGTATCGAGAGCACAAACTTGTTGCAAAGAGCTGGCAAAACGCCTTCATGTCATACTTTTTAAACAACCTCAATAGAGATTACAAATCACAGCTCTGGAGGAACAACCATGAAACGCTATCTTTTTTCTCTTACGGGTTTGTTAGCATTATTACTGGCCTGTGGTACAGGCGGTCAAAAGGGAGGTTTTCAAGATCAGTTACCAGCCACTCTCAAAGTTGAAAATCACAGTTACCTGGACATGACTATTTATGTGTTGCGCGGCTCTCAACGTTTTCGCCTGGGAATTGCTCCAAGTGCCACCACGAAGGTATTTGTAATTCCAGAATTTCTGCTTTTTGGACCCACAACCCTGCGTTTTCTGGCCGATCCCATTGGCAGTACCCAAACTCCCGTTAGTCAGGATATAGATGTTAAACCGGGTGATGAAGTAGTTTTGATCATCCCTTATTAAAAAGCAGAGGCGCCGAAGCTACAAACCTAAGCCCCGGCGCCAGATGGTTCCACCCCTCTCAATCGTCATCCTCATCACCGTCATCACGCTTTCCATCGTCATCATGATCTTCAAATACATCGATGGAAGCTTTTATATTGTCCTCGATGATTTCTTTATTGGCTGGAGATCTCGGATCTAAGGGATTCCCATTTTGATCAACAAACCATTGCTCCATATTTATGAAAAGCACCACGTTGGTGGAAGGAGAATTTTCATCCAGAACCAGCGGGGGATTAAATTCCTTTTCCTGTTCTTCGCTTAAATCGCTGGTAAATATGAAATTTTGATTGGGGTCATCATTTACAAATCCCTTTACCAGGATACTGAGATCCTGTAATTCCGGATTTTGTGTATAAACCGCACCGTCTTCTGGATCGAGGTCGTCGATCTCTATTTCACTCTCTTTATAGCTCCCGAACGGCACCTGCACGGTTTCGATGACATGAACATTGGAACCCACCGTTAAGTCCTGAATAAATGGTTGCCGGAAACGAAAATCGAGAGTATCATCGATGCTACTTTCAAATTTGATCTTTTCAATGACCACTCGAGCACTGGTTATGGTAGCGATACCACTTTTAACGTTTTGCGAGGCGTTTAAACTTTTGGCAGCGCTGGCAGTACTAGTTCTAATAACAATTTTTACCGACCCGATTTTTGTATTGGATGAGGTAGGGTTATTACTAC
>CAZMEG010000415.1:0-3813 GCA_964565205.1 uncultured Cytophagia bacterium | reverse complement strand
GATTTGACCTTGCTAAAACAAAATTTATAAATAAGGCAGGCTCTGAGTCAGGATTCTTATTGACATTTTAATTGTTGCAGCATAAATTAGTTTATGTTGCTTCTTGATACCCTGCTTTTTATCATAATCCTGTTATATGTGTTACAAGCAGGATTTATATTTTGGGGGACGCATCGATTAAATTACCCTCGAATTCATCACCTACCGCCAGTTTCAATTTTAGTGGCGTTACGGAATGAGGCAGAAAATTTAATTCCGTGTCTTACTTCCCTTATTGAAGTCGATTATCCGCCAGAGTTATTGGAGATCGTTTTAGTTAATGATCGTTCCAGGGATGCCACCCCCCAAATCATTGAAGAATTTAAATTACGCTCGTCTCGTATAAAAACAGTGCACATCAAGAAAGGCATTCCCGGGCTTTCCGGCAAAGCCAATGCCATAGCGCAGGGAATGGAACATTGTAAAGGGGACATTATCTTAATCACCGATGGGGATTGTCAGGTACCGAGAACCTGGGTAAAAGCTCACGTTTCTTATTATGAACCCCAGGTGGGTATGGTGGGTGGTTTTACCCTTCTCGATAGAAAAGCCGATGCCACGCCTTTGTTTGGTAAAATTCAATCGCTGGACTGGAGTTATCTGCTCACCATCGGAACAGGTGCCATGGGTTTTGGGATTCCTCTCAGCGTACTGGGTAACAATCTTTCGTTTCGACGTTGTGCTTACGAAGAGGTTGGTGGGTATCAAAATATGGGTTTTACCATCATTGAGGATTTTGCTTTGATGAAAACCTTACTGAGAAAAACCTCCTGGAAGGTTCGCTATCCCATTGATCCGCAAATGCTGGTATACAGTTTACCCATGGACCGGTTGAGTAGATTTTATGAACAGAGAAAACGCTGGTCAGCCGGTGGTAAGGAGATGGTCCTGTATGGCAAATTTTTAATGCTTCTGGCTTGCCTGGCCCATATTTTTTTACCGCTTTCTTTTTTTATCTTGAATCATATTTTTCTATCGGTCTCCGGTTTTTTAATTCTTGGCTTAACCGATTTTATTTTACTTTACAGGACTACGGGCTTAATAAATCGGCGTGATTTGCTAAAATATTTTCCTTTGTGGGAGATATTTTATTTTGTTTACACGATTGTTTTTGCCCCGGCCTTACTCTTTCCGATCCGGGTCACCTGGAAAAATATTGCCTATTTCTGGAAATTCAACTGGAAATTAAAAAAACTGGAAGAGCTGGTCCATTGATACTCTGGCCTGTTTTTCTTTATGCCGAAACCCATTACTCCTTTAAAGGGATTCACAGCCGCCTGAAAAAAAAGGAACCTGAAATTCTGGCCGATGCCCCACATCGAGTGGAACCCGGTCATGAACTTCCCATTTTGATTCTTATTAAAGATGCGCACCTGTATCCTGTTCAATTAAACAAAATACTGGTTGAGCTAAATCAGGAAAACCGCCGAAAGAATTACGTATTTCCATTTAATCATCTCATGATTGAGACCAACTGGTGGTACGAGATTTTAAAAATCCCCCGCAATCACTTTTCTGGCAACGTGTTGGTAAATGTAAAAATTGAATATACGGTTCAAGGAAAATTACGTCTCATAAATAATGACAATTACGCCGGGACTTCTCATAATCCCCTGCAGGTTTATTTTGCCAGAATGCCGCTTCCTAAAAAAGCGGGATGGTATTTCGGCGAATTTCACTGCCATACAGCTTACACCAGTGATCAGGTAGAATTCGGAGCGCCGCTTAAAGCCACAGCCATTCTGGCACGGGCCCTTGGATTGAATTTTTTTTGCGCCACCGACCATTCTTATGATTTAGACGATCTACCGGATAATTATCTAAAAAATGACAGCGAATTAAGAAAATGGCGGCAATTTTTAAATGAAGTTGAGAGCCTGAATCGCCACAGTAAAGATTTTATTATTATTCCGGGTGAAGAAGTGTCGGCCGGGAATGCACAGAACCGAAACGTACATTTACTAATTCTAAACCATCGCCAATTCATTCCTGGAGATGGTGATGGAGCAGAAAGATGGTTTCGTACCAGGCCGGCCTTATCTATTGCAGAAATCTTAGATCAGCTTGAAAATCATGCGCTGGCATTTGCAGCTCATCCAGAAATCCGAGCACCTTTTTTACAATGGTTACTGATTCGCCGCGGAAAGTGGCGCGAGATAGATTACCAGCATCCACGTCTAAACGGACTGCAAATCTGGAATGGCAGCAAGGAGGGGCTGGAGGAAGGCTTGAAAAGCTGGATTAAGCTGTTGCTCTCAGGAAGGAAAATTTTCATTTGTGGGGGCAATGACGCCCATGGCAATTTCAACCGCTTTCGCCAGATTGGTCTGCCTTTTTTTACCATGCGTGAAAACTTTTTACATCTATTTGGTAAAGTTCGTACCGGTATCCATATTGCAGATCGGCTTTGTTTAAATAATATTATTGAAGCCATGCAAAAGGGTCACATGATCGTAACCAATGGTCCATTCATGGATATCACCCTGTTTAATCAGTCAGGCCAGCAGGCAACCATTGGACAAACTCTGCCCGGAAATCAATTTAAATTAAAAATCGAGTGTCTTTCTTCAGAAGAATTTGGCCCGTTAACGAAGCTCAAAATTTATTTCGGTGATTTAAGTAAACAGGAGGAGGAATTATTTCTGGAGCACAAGAATTTTAAAGAACTTTATCATTATTTTATTGAGAAGAACTTCCTTCTACCTGCTCAAAAATGTTACTTACGAGCAGAATTAGAAAGTTTTAATGGAACCGAATTTTTTTACTGTTATACGAATCCAATCTGGGTGGAATGTGCATAATTGTCCCAAAACAAAAAAGCCTAACTAACCGCTATACCAATCCCCCCAAGAACCATGAAACTACCAATCCAGACGCGGAAATTTAATACTTCGCCAAAAATCAGCCAATCCAGGAAAAGCGCCACAATAGGAATTACGAACACCAGCAAAGAGGCCGTACTCACTCGAATCTGCCGAATTAGCCAGTAAAAACCAATAAATGCGATGCTAGTCCCCATGACAGCAAGGTAGACTATGGAGCCCACCGACCGCCAAGTTATTCTGAAATCCTGGAAATCTTCAAAAAGGACTCCCAGTAAAAATAAAATAACTGCACCACAGAACATTTGAACGGTGGTGAGTACGATGGGGTGTAGAGATCGGGAATGTTTTTTTATTATTACATCGGAAACTGCAGAACAAAAAGAGGCAAAAACCACTCCCACCGTGCCCCATACCGCCATGGGATTTTCAATTTTTAAGCTATCTATGAAAATTACGATTACACCGGAAAAACCAAGAACAGAACCAGCGATTTTATTTATGGTTAAAGGATCATCGCTAAGCATAAAATGAGATAAGATGATGACGAAAAAAGGCATGGTGCTGAACAGTACAGCCGTCAGGCCCGCCGGAATAAATTGCTCGCTCCAGTAAACCAGTCCATACGATACCGAAATGGCGAAAATTCCTGTGTAAAGCATGATGGAAAGAACTTTCCATTCACGTGGAATTTTTAAGTCACGCCATTTTAAAAGTGGGAACAAGATTAAAGTCGCTACTACAAAACGCATTCCGGCCGAGAGGAAAGGTGGGGCATCTTGCAAACCCAGTTTTATGAAAATCCAGGTGGAACCCCAGATTATGCAGAGTGAGATAAAAACCAGAGCTGGAAGATAATTACGATTCCCCATTTGATCAGCGAAAATTTTCCAAAATCTTTCTCTTGTATAATCTCATTTTTTGATCATTTAAAGATGATTCATCTTTTGGC
>CAZMEG010000414.1:0-3823 GCA_964565205.1 uncultured Cytophagia bacterium | reverse complement strand
CTTCATAAGTACTGTCAAAAAAGTCTAGCGCGAAGGCGTCTCGCCGAGCTCCTTACAACGGCTAATGCCTGTGAGGCCTCGGCGAGGATGCCTTCGGACTAGTTTTTTGAATTTGCAAGAGTCTCTGAGGGTTTTAAAATGCCAGACGGTCCTTTTACCTCAGGAATTCAAATTCCTGGCTAAAAAGCTTAAGTCATCTAAAGATGACTATCTGTGATTTCCGGAGTCGTCTTCAGACGACTTGAGCTATGAGCCTGAAAATTGATTTTCAGGGGTTCTACACGAGATTTTCCCTTTTTACAACTTTGTATCTTGACTTTTCTTGTTGAATTCCTTAAGTTTTTGACACCATGCCAGAAAAAATAATCAAAACTGAGGAAGAATGGCGGAAAATATTGACTCCTGAACAATATCATATAACCAGGGAAAAAGGTACCGAACCCCCCTTTAGCGGAAAATATTATAATTTCAAAGGAAAAGGGATTTACCGGTGTGTTTGCTGTGGCAACGAGCTCTTCAGTTCTGAAACCAAATATGATTCCGGTACCGGCTGGCCCAGTTTCTGGGCACCAATTCGTGAAGATTGTATTACCACCCAAAAGGATTTCAGTTATGGAATGCAACGAGTGGAAGTACTTTGTAGCCGTTGTGATGCACATCTCGGTCATGTTTTCGAAGATGGTCCACCCCCTACCGGTTTGCGCTATTGCATTAATTCCGTAGCTTTAAAATTTGAAAGCCAGGAATAACCATAAAAATTTATAATTTGCCAGGGAACAGGGCTGTGTTACAGGAAAAACTTTTAATCGATGGAAAAAAGATAGCCTCCAAGCGTGGTAAAACCAGCCAGATCCTTGATCCCGCTACCGGACAACCCTTTGCTGAGGTAGCGGAAGGGTATGAAGAAGATATTGACCTGGCTGTTCAGTGTGCCTATCGTGCATTTACCGAAGGGAGCTGGCGACGATTAAATAGTCGGGAGCGGGGACGTTTATTGTTGAAACTGGCCGAAGCCATCCGTGAAAATGCTGAGCTACTTGCTCGACTGGAGAGTCAGAATGTGGGTAAGCCCATTCGCGAAGCTCGCGATGAAGTAGCCCTGGCCGCCGATTGTTTTGAATATTATGCCGGTGCCATCAACAAGGTCGGGGGTCAGACCATTCCGGTGGCCGCCCCGGGAGTAAGTATGACTTTCCGCGAACCACTTGGTGTGTGCGGGCTCATCGTTCCCTGGAATTTCCCTATCGCCATCACCTCCTGGAAAGTAGCACCGGCGCTGGCCATGGGGAACACGGTGGTAGTCAAACCGGCCAGTCAGACCCCTCTCACAGCCTTAAGACTGGGTGAACTGGCTCTGGAAGTGGGCATTCCGCCGGGGGTGCTTAATGTGGTCCCCGGTCCTGGTAGTGAGGCTGGAGAGGCGCTGGTAAAACATCCCCTGGTGAGGAAAATTTCCTTCACCGGCTCTACCGAAATCGGTTCCCGCGTAATGAAGTTAGCTGCCGAAGATATCAAGCGGGTGACTCTGGAGCTGGGGGGCAAATCGGCCAATATCGTGTTTGAGGACGCACCCTGGCAATCGGCTCTACACTCGGCGGTGTGGAGTGTTCTGGGCAATGCCGGGCAGGACTGCTGTGCCCGCAGCCGGCTTCTCGTACAGCGCACTATCTTCGATCGCTTTATGGATGAATTAGCCGAATTATTTCAAAAAGTCCGGCTGGGCAATCCCCTGGATGAAGCCACCGAGATGGGACCCCTGGTATCGATGGCTCACCGTGAGCGAGTACAGAGCTATATAGAAGTGGGACTCGAGGAAGGGGCCCGGTTACTGGTGGGTGGGAAAATTCCGGAAGAGCAACCTCTGAAAAAAGGATCTTATTTGCAACCAACTTTATTTACGGGGGTCCAGCCGGACATGCGCATCGCCCGGGAGGAAATTTTTGGTCCCGTTCTGTGTGCCATCCCTTTTGAAACCGAAGAACAGGCCGTTGCCATCGCCAATAATAGTACCTATGGACTCTCAGGCTCCATCTGGACGCAGAATCTTCAGCGGGCCTTGCGTGTAGCCCGAGCGGTGGAAACGGGAGTTCTGTCCATCAATTCTGGCCACAGTGTTCATTTAGAAGCTCCTTTTGGCGGGGTGAAAAAAAGTGGCCTGGGGCGGGAACTGGGCCTGGCCGTACTGGATCACTATTCTGAATGGAAAAGCATTTTCATAAACTTAGAATGAATTATCTCATTGCCATAGGAAACAGAAAAAGCTTGGACTGTAAGCTATCTATTTTATTCAAAGTGGAGTTGTGGAGTGTTGGATTAATGGAAAAGTTTTTTCAATCCTCCATTCCTCCATCACTCCAATATTCCATATGCCTGAACATGATTAAATAACGAGTTTAATGAAACCCTATATCCCAATTAAGGAGGCTTTCCATGATTAGCAATATGATTCGGGGGAAATTGGATGTGGAGACACTCAAGCAATTAATCAGCGATGAGCAGATAGAAACCGTGCTCACCTGTTTTCCTGATTTATATGGGCGACTCATGGGTAAGCGTATCACCGGGGCCTTTTTCCTGGATGAAGTGTTAAATGAGGCCATCCATGCCTGCGATTACCTGCTTGCCTGCGATATGGAAATGGATCCGGTACCCGGATATGCCTTTACAAGTTGGGACAAAGGTTATGGTGATTTTCGTTTGAAACCCGATTTTAACACCCTGCGAATGGCAACCTGGCTGGACAAAACCGCTCTGGTGTTATGCGATGTGTACGAAGAAGAACAGGATGCCCTGGTGGAGGTTGCGCCACGCACTATTTTACGTAAACAGGTAGAACGAGCGGCGGATAATGGATTTGTGGCCATGGGAGGGTCAGAATTAGAACTTTATGTGTTTCGTGATTCTTATGAGGAGGCGGCTTTGAAACAGTACCTGGACCTGGAACCCATTGGGAATTACATCGAAGATTACCATATTTTTCAGGGAACCAAGGAGGAATTTGTCATCGGTACCATCCGGCAGCATCTGGAGCGTTCGGGCATTCCTGTGGAATTTTCCAAAGGTGAATGGGGTCCGGGTCAGCAGGAAATTAATCTGCGTTACGCTGATTTTTTAGAGATGGCCGATCGGCACACCATTTACAAACATGCTGCCAAGGAGATTGCCATGCAACAGGGCTGTTCCATTACTTTCATGGCAAAATGGGATCAACGTTATGCCGGTTCCAGCATGCATCTCCATGCCAGTCTCTGGGATCAAAAAACCATGCAACCCCTGTTTTCGGGTAAAGAAAAGATTGGTGATATGGAGGTGAGTGACTACTTTCGCTGGTTTCTGGGTGGCTGGATGGAACATTTGCGTGAGATTTTTGCCTTTTATGCGCCTTATCCCACTTCCTACAAAAGATTTGTGGCGGGTTCCTTTGCCCCCACTGCCATTACCTGGAGCTATGACAATCGAACAGCGGCTTTTCGCATTGTAGGCCATGGATCCTCCCTGCGTATCGAGTGTCGTGCCCCCGGCGCCGATGCCAATGCCTATTTAGCCTATGCCGCCACCCTGGCCGCCGGTCTGGATGGCATCGATAATAAAATCGAGCCCCCGGAGCCTTTCAGCGGGGATGCGTATAAGGCCCCCGAGCTTCGCCATGTACCGAAAACACTGAATGAAGCTATTAACGAACTCGAGAATAGTAAATGGGCTAGAAAAACGTTTGGAGAGCCCGTTATTGATCACTATTTACACTTTTTCCGTACCGAACAGCGCAAACTTGATGAGGTAGTGACTAACTGGGAGCGGGCCAGGTATTTTGAACGGGCATGAA
>CAZMEG010000413.1:0-3827 GCA_964565205.1 uncultured Cytophagia bacterium | reverse complement strand
CCTGAAAGGCTTAATAGCTGATGAAGAAGACATTGAACCCATGGCCGAAGAAGTACTCAATAAATTCACCGATATTTTGTCATTACTTGACAGTAACAAAAACAACAAAAGCTCAAACAAAAAATCCGAGCTATCGCCTGAAGACCTCAAAATTTCCGGGTTCGAAGTAAAAGCCGCACAAATTACTCCGAATAATCAAATAGAAGAAAAACAACCAAACTTTTCGAATGTGGACGAAGCCGTTAAATTCATAGATAAATTGTTGTAGAGATGATTAACCCAAAGAGTCAACACCCAACAAATTCAGAGTCAAAAACGGAGGAACCGGATCCCCTCGCTTGCTATTACCTGAATGAAGTACAACAACACTTAACCAGACTACAAGAAAAAATTACTCAACTGAGTAAAAGACCGCGCAGAAAAAAATTATTGTCCCAGATTCGTGATGAAATGCAAGCGGTTTCTGATCTGGCCATGATACATGGTCACGAGGGAGCGGAACGTATTGCCAGTAAAATCCTTACCACAATTAATCACTTTATCGAAAAAAATTCAATCATTGATGAATCTTTTTGCAATAAAGTTAAGGTGGCTATTCTGGCTTTACAACAGGTTTTGTCGCTGGAAGATGAAATGGAAGACGAAATGACTGTGGAAAGCTTCGGTGAAATCATTGAATTGACCCACAAAAAATTAAAAGCTTATACCAATCGTTTGTCTAAATCATTTGATCAGGTCTTGCATCGACAAATGGAATTGCCTTTTGATTATAGCTCTTCCGATCTTGTGGAGATCTCAAAGGTTCAGGAAGATGAGAATACCTCCCATCTTTTTGATATTCATGAAGTCGATGAGGTTTTATCATTAGATGAAAAAGAAGGCCAAGCCACCCAGGATGAAAAATCTCCTCAAAAGGTTAAAGTGGTAGATATTAGCCCATCCACACAAATTCCTATGTCTTTAACGGATGAGGTACCGGAAGTTTTTTCTGAATATGAATTAAAAGAAGACGTGGAAAACTTAGAACAGGCGGTTTATGACTTGCAGATTTTCCCCAACTCAAAAAATGCCATGGATTCCCTCGTGGCGGCCTCCGATAATCTGATGGCAAAAATTAACAAATTTTATAATGTGCACCTGGTACAAATTATCAAATTCATTAATCAAATTATCAAACAGTCCTTGCTAACCGAGGTAACACCGGAAAATAAGGAAAAGATTTTGAATCTCCTCATCGAAACCACTGAAATTATCAACGATTATCTGGAGCTTTATGACACAGACGATTCCCGGTTAAAACAGTTGATTGAGAAATATAAGGTAATTTTGAAAGATGAATTAAAAATTTCAACGAAAAACTCAAAAAACCAAAATTCTAAAGCCAACAAACCTGTTCAGGTGATCTATTTTCAAAAATTGGGCGGATTATTTAAGGGATTATTTAAAAAATTTGAACAGGATATCACATCCTGATTCTTGCTTCGCTGAGGTTGGAGTTTAGCTCACCAAAAACACTCTAAAAAACAAAAATATCTCCTCCCGAACCTTTCAAAGGTTTATCAAAACTTCTCAACGACTTTTTATTTGCATTTATGAGAAAATCAAATTAAATTTGCACTATGAGTAACAAAAACTTCGAAAAATCCATCCAGGAAATCTGGAACCTGTTTAAAGAAACCGACCGCAGATTGGACGAAAGGTTCAAAGAAACCGACCGGCGGATGGACCAGCGGTTCAAAGAAACTGATCAGCGGTTTAAAGAAACTGATAGAAGATTAGACAAGTTGTTCAAAGAAACCGCTCGGCAATTGCGCGAAACCAACCAGAGAATCGATGCCCTCACCGGCAAATGGGGGCGCTTTGTGGAAGGTTTACTGATACCTGCTGTCGAACGCCTCTTCAAAGAACGAGGCATCGAAGTAAAACGCGTCTTCCAGCGAGCTCGCTCCCAGCAAAACGGCCTAGAAATGGAAATCGATATCCTCGCCGTAAATGAAGAATATGTCGTCGCCATCGAAGCCAAAAGTACCCTGGGCGTCGAAGATATCAAAGAACACCTCCACAGATTAAGCCAGTTCAAAGCCTTCTTCCCCGAATACGCCAACCGAAAAATTATCGGCGCCGTGGCCGGTATCGTCATCGAAGAAGGTGCCGATCGCTTCGCCTACAAAGCCGGCCTCTTTGTCATCGGACAAAGCGGAGAAACCGTCCGCATCTTAAATGATAAAAAATTCGTACCTCGTACCTGGTAAACAACCACTAACCTTTGAAAGGTTTCAAACCTTTCAAAGGTTAATATTAAAATATCGGCATGGTAAGATCTCCCCAGGCATTTTTTGGCAGGGGAATGTCCACTTTCAATGAATCCACATGATTTGCAGCATTCAGATGAACCACCGCAAGCGGAACCATTTTAGTGCCGGGACGCAGAGCCTCATCAAAAGCTACCCGATCTCGCCATGGCTGGGAAACCTTTGAGACCACTATCTTAAGATCATCCATAGGATGCCCCATAATTCGTGACCCCTTATGAATTTCAGGTTTAGGTAAAAGAAAGTATTTTGCCACCCGGAGTAAAAATATACCACTTCTCCGACGACGGGGGCGCTGCTGTTTTTCCATACGGTAGAACATGCCAGTCATACCATAATCAGCAGGCAGAGCATGTAAAAAGAAAACATCGCTCTGGCTGGTTTCCATTCGGGTGCTGACCGTTGAATCTGCAAGCACCCGATCCACCACCCGGTTCAATTTTTCTTCACCCATGGGCCAGACTGAAAACGCAAAGACGCCAGATTCGGGCCTGGCAACCATCTCAGCACTATTTTGAACATGTCCACGAACCCAAAAAGCCCCGGTAATGGCGATGGCCAGTACGGCTATATATGAGGCCATAAACCCTAAAGCTCTATTGGGAATTCTGCCAAAGGTATGTTTGTACAACCAGTCGCCGGGACTTCCAGGTAGAAACGAACCTTTCTTTTTCGCAAATTCAGGGTAGGTATCCGGATAAAGCGCGGTCATGCGTTTCTCTTCATGAGCTGCCAGTAGAAAATAAATGAAGAGCATGGTGATATAAAGCACCAGTAGAAAAAAGCGTGGCCAGATGGTGAGGAGCCCCCAGCCGGCAATAGCCAGGGAAAGATACTGTGGATGGCGCACCAGCGCATACAGACCAAAGCGAGCCACCCCAAGGCGTAAAATTTTCCGACCATACACTTCCACAAAAGAAATCAAAAAGCCCCAGATGCCGAGGGCAAATAGAAAACGCCCAATCTCCCGCTGCCATTCCAGGAAGCTACTGGTACTGATCAGGGCATGATTCAAAAAGAAACCGTCCAGCCAGGCGGTCGCCCCCCATTTGGAAAAAATGTTTAGAAAGGGTCGAAAAAAGCTGTAAAAATAGCCGGCAAAAGGACTGATCATAATGATGACTTCAATGGTGGCGAGAAATGCTACAGCCAGGGCGGATTTGCCGACGATACCAGATTTTTTCTTCTCAACAACTGTCATGATCCCTCCATTCGGTATTATTTAATTTTTCATTATAATGAAGAAAGAAGCAAAAATCAAGTAAGAAAGGTCTTGAGCCTCAGTTACGGGATTATGACATCCGTTTTTAAGAGAAGTGATCTTAAATTAATTAGTCCAGGGTAATTATACTTTTCTAAGTGTAACAAGGAACAATTTTCTCGGCAACCCACCTTCTTCAAATTCACTGATTTCCACAATCTCGTATCCCTTTGCCAGATGTTCAATTTTCTGCCTACTAAAAAAGTGCACGATAAAGCCACCCATTTCGTACATATCTTCCCCGCGATGAATAC
>CAZMEG010000412.1:0-3827 GCA_964565205.1 uncultured Cytophagia bacterium | reverse complement strand
GCCCATGTCATGTATCTCAGCTAAATATTTTTTATTTTTGAAGAAAAATGTGATTTTAGTAAAAATATACGAGTTATAAGCAATTATAATTAAAATCGAGAAAAACAATTCATGTTAATGTGGATAACTTGGCAGTGTTTACCAATTTTCGAGTAAAATTTGCTCTATCAGGCAGGGGTAAAACGAAACAGGTTGCGAAACATAGACAAAGGACATACCCCTTTCGGCTAATTTTACACCATCATCCAAACGAACACCGGTAAAATAGATAAAAATTTTTGCAGGGTTATTTAAGGTAGAGTTCAATCTACCATTTTTCCATCACTTCAACACTATGCAAGCTGGTGAATTAATCAAGTTTTTTTCTTTTCAGGCAAAACCTCAGTTACGATTAGGTTCCCACTATCCTTGTTCCCAAGTTGAAACTTAGGAACAAGATTTCCTCACGGAGACTGATATTATCTTTTCAGACAAATAATGGTTGACTTTATTTGAAATTTTCCTTAAATAAATAAAAAAAATGGCGTTAAATAAATATGAAATCTAAAAAAGCAAAGCCTACCAAATTAATTTTACTGATTTTGGGATTAGGGTTGTTATCCTATTTTCTTTTTGGCGGCAACCAAAATTTTTACAGGTACTGGAAATATCGCACCGAAAAAAATCAGTTAAAAAAAGAAATACGCGCCCTACAGGTGGAAAAAGCTAAATTAATTGAAGAAATTGAAAGATTGAAGAATAATCCTGAATACATTGAATATATTGCCCGTACACAATACAATATGGGTAAAAAAGGTGAGAAAGTCATCAAATTTTCTAAGGGTGATAATAAGTGAAAAATAGTAAACCTTTAGTACCAAAAGGCTCTATTGGCAGAAAATTTAGAGCCTATTTTTTTACCGGGCTTTTAGTTTTAATTCCGTTATTTCTGACCGGTTATATCATCTGGAATCTATTTTTAGCGATTGATGGAATTTTGCGCGGTGTTGTTTATGATTTCCTCTACAAAACTTTTGGATTGGAAGTGTTCAAAAAGCCGATCCCCGGTTTGGGATTCATTACACTGGTGCTGCTTATCACCTTCACAGGTATTATAGCACGAAATTATTTTGGGCGCAAAATAGTAGATATTGGCGATAGAATCGTCCAGAGTATTCCTTTGATTAATCGAGTGTATAATGCAATTAAACAAATAAGTTACGCTTTTTTTTCTGAGAAACGGGAAGTTTTTAAAAAAGCCATTCTATTTGAATATCCACGTAAAGGTATTTATTCCATTGGATTTTTTACCCAGGACACCCGGGGCCCGGTTCAGGAAGCACTGGAAGAGGATGTGGTGAGTGTATTTCTTCCCACTACCCCCAATCCCACTTCAGGCTTTTTATTATTTGTTCCTAAAACCGATATCATCGACCTGGACTTGCCGGTGGAAGAAGCTCTGAAGTTAATTATCTCAGGCGGGGCCATCGTGCCGGCACAAAATTTACGTGGAAAAGCCGAGGTTAGGGAGTTTAATCGAATTAAAAATTGAGGGTTGAAACCTGTTGTACTGAAAGATGCAGAGTAATGCTCGGGCCAAAGTTTTCAAAACAGTTACTGTGTTAACCACGGGGATCTTCATAACAGTGCCTGCATTTCGGCTGCACAAATTGATTGCACAGCAAATTACATTTCCTCAGTCAAAACTAACGAATTCAAGATTTTCAAAAATTAATTTTCGTCAGGACCTGAATATTTTTCTGTGGGATTATTTTATAAATTATCATAAGCAATTTAATAAATTGAATCTGACGCTTTCTGAAAATTTTTCTTCCACCCTGCAGAGGGTTGCCGCGCAAGACCTGTGGAAAGATAATCAAAATTTTCTGCTTACTGTTGAAACTCCTTTAAGGAAAAATTTAAATCTCCGTAGCCAGTTTTTTTCTCACATGCTTTCTGATCCCTTAGCTGGATTTGATAACGATGTCACTCTAAATCGCGGTTCCATGCAACTAATTTACCAGCCCCTGGAAAATATCCAAATTGCTCCACAAATTGGCTATAAATGGCAAACTCAGGTAGAAAAAAGCGATCAGGGATTCAGTTTCGCCTGGAACACACGAGTAGATGCTTTAGATATTGTGGGGTATCGGAACGATTTCGATTTTCAAGCTCAGGAGGATTTTTTCCCCCAGCGTCGGAATGAAGATTTGAAAATTCATTATCAATTAAATAGAGTTTTTTATAAAAACACTGCCGATACCTTAATTTTCTTTATCAATCGGTTACGCCGGGATAGTTTTGACGCTGATGCAGGGGGAATTTTTGTGCGTAATCTGGTACAGACCGATCAAGGGGTTGAAAATCGTCTGAGCTACCAGTTAAGTGAACACGCTACTTTATATTTAAGGAATTCGGTTTCTTCAAACACCTTCAGGGTCAATAATTTTCGTGATCAAGATACCGATCTGAGAAAAGATGATAAAGGTTTTGAATCCACTCATACGCTTTATTTAATGATTCAAAAAACCCGGTGGACCGGTAAAATAGGCTGGAAATTTCGTGCGCGTTCACTGAATGACCGAAGACCCCGGGAAAAAATTGTGGATCCTTTTCAAACCCGATTTCCATCTCTGGGATTCGATACGGATGATAAGCTGGTGGAGTTAAACCTGCAGGGGGGCCTTCGGATTGGAAGACGGGATTCAATGGGCCTATTTACTTCTATTTCGAAATTCCAGTATGATACCACCGACGAAATCAACCCTAACAGCCATGACCAGCAACGCTGGCATTTCAATTTTTCACATGCCCATATTTTTTCTTCCGATTTACGCCTTGTCTGGCGAGCCAGTGCTTTTCTAAATCACTTTGTGTTCATTTCCGGAAAGTTTAGCAGTGGTAACAACTGGGAGAGAATTTTTCAGTTATCTCCTACAATTTACTATCAGCCCAGTGCCAACTTTAAAACGACGCAAAGCTTTATTGTAAGAGCCAAATATCAAACCTATGATTTCGACGATCCCGTTTTAAGTAACCGAAACAACGTAAATCGACAATTTATTCTGAAAAATAGCAGTAGCATTCGACTGACTGCCAGAACTCTTATGGAACTTGATTTTAATCTTGAATTAGCCGAACAGGGAAAATTATTTTACAAATTATGGCGGCAGAGTCTGGCGCTTTCCTGGCAAAATCAAGAGATAAAAGTTTTGTTCCGACATAAAATTGGTAGACATTTTGAATTTTCACCGGGTGGAAATTTTTTCCAGCAACTGCGCTGGGATCATCGACTTCAACCGGATGGGAATTTTGTTAAGAAAATTCGGGATAAACATACAAATTTAGGACCCGTTTTACAGATGAGTTATCGACCGAGTTCGAATTTAGAATTTGTATTTTTAGGAAATTCTCAGATTGTTTATTCTACACGTCGCCCGAAAGAGGTAATAAACAATTTTGATGTAAATTTAAACTGGTTTTTCTAATTACTGTGGCCATTAAAAAACAACATGAGTATGAAATTGTAATTCCAAGCTCTCTGGATCAAATCGAGGTGGTAGAATCGCTGGCCGAGAAAGCCGCCGATGTCATGCATTTTAATGATGACGAAAAAGATAGCCTGGCCATTGCGGTTACCGAGGCGGTAAATAATGCGATTATTCATGGGAATAAACTTGATAAAAACAAAAAAGTACATGTCAGATTTGCCTTTGAGGGAAAAAAGATTATCGTAACCATTAAAGATGAAGGTCAGGGTTTTGATCCGGAAAGTTTGACCGATCCATTGGCACCAGAAAATTTATTAAAAGAGAGCGGGCGCGGTATTTTTATTTTAAAGTCGCTGA